>NZ_LMVE01000006.1:74992-100657 GCF_001432185.1 Cylindrospermopsis sp. CR12
AGTCGGTTTTAAACCGACTTGCGCTTTGAGACCGGTCTCCCCCACAGACAGTCTCCTTACCTAGGAAATACTCTCACAAGAATTAGAATAGCTGTAATATTATCATGACCATTATACTCATTGGCTAAATCAATTAAATTACTAAGACCTGATTCCAAATTGCCATTAGAAGTGAGTAAAGGTAACAAGTGGGTTTGCCAATGATTTTCTAATAACTCATGATCTGATAAACCATCAGAAACCAACAAAAATAGCGTATCTTCACATACCTCCAAGAAACTGATATCGGGATAAACCCCATCCCTAGGACCTAAAGCTTGAGTTAATTGATAAGCATCAGGGCGAGAATAAGCTATTTTAGCATCTACACCCTTAGAAATTTCTCGCTGGGCAACTTCATGATCTACAGTGATTTGCTCCAATCCTTTAGTTATCGTCACAGAGTAAATTCGACTATCTCCCACATGACTAACTGCCAATTTATTATTGGACATAATTAACATAACCAGGGTAGTACCCATGCGACCAATACCAGAGCGCGAAGCTTCCTGATTAATATCATAAATAGCTTGATTAGTCACCAGTATAGATTGGCGAATCATTTCCAGGGTTGGTAATTCTCCCTCAACCCAATGCTGATCAAAGTATTGTTTAATAGTATTAACAGCCAACTCGCTGGCCACTTCCCCTCCAGCATGTCCACCCATGCCATCACAGACAATGTATAGACCTCTTACCTGCAAGTACTGACCATGAGGTAATTCTACCTTTTGTTGCTCACTAGTAATACCAAAGTAATCCTCATTTTTTTGCCGTTGACGACCCACATTAGTACCCGCTACATATTCCACAGTTTTTAAATGCTTAGACAGCAAAGATGTTGGGGCGGTGTCCGACAATAACGGATTTTGTTCTCCATCATCCTGTAACAAAGTAGGCGATTCGCCCAAACTAGACTGGGAATTAACAGACCCTAAATTCAGAGGAGTACCACAGCTTTGACAAAATTTATGGTCATGGGGATTTTCAAATTGACAAGTGGGACAAATCAGCATACTAAAAATTCCAGCGATTTCTCCATTAAACAATTAAGTTGACCTCAACAGGACTAAGATAGCGCCAGGTACCTACCGGTAAATCATCTAATTGTAGTTGAGCTATACGGACTCTAATTAACCGTAAGGTAGGAAAACCCACAGCAGCAGTCATACGTCTAACCTGACGGTTTTTTCCTTCCTTGAGGGTCATTTCCAACCAAGCGGTGGGAACGTTTTTCCTGAACCTGATGGGAGGGTAACGCTCACCAACAATTGGCTCTTCCAATAACAGTTTAACCTGAGCAGGAAGAGTGCGATAATTTTGAATTTCCACTCCCTGGCCCAATTTGGCAATAGCTACTGGGTCAGGAATGCGTTCTACCTGTACCCAATAGGTACGTTGGTGACCAAAACGGGGATTGGCAATATGGTGTTGTAATTTACCATCATTGGTTAGTAACAATAAACCCTCGCTATCCCAATCTAAACGCCCCACAGGATAAACATCCGGGACATCAATATAGTCTTTGAGGGTAACATGTTCGGGGAGTTCCCGGGTAAATTGGCTCAGAACTCCATAGGGCTTATGAAAAATAATATACTTGAAGTTGTGAGCCATCATTTCTTAGCTTTCAACACTTGACAAGGTTCTATTATGACCAAATTTAAAGTTCCTAGACGCTCCTTTTTACTTTTTGGAGGTGCCTTTTTAACCCAGATTTGGAGATTGGATTTGCCCGTTAGACCCACTACACCTAGTCAACCGAGTGTGACACCAACTATCATACCGACTGTGCGAGCATATAGAAGTCAAATTAACGGTATTCCATTTTATCAAACAATCATTGATTTGAAAGACCCTAATATTTTTGTGACCATTGGTTTACCGAACGATGCCAATTTTGCCAATACAATTAGTAGAACCAATGGCGATGAGAATTTTGACCAATTGGTTGCTCGCTCTGGCGCTGCGGTAGTGGTAAATGGTACTTTTGCTTCCACAAATCCCCAAAAAACGGTTATGGGTAATCTGGTCGCAGGTGGAAGATTTTTAAAATATAGTCCATGGGAAAACTTTGGCACCACTTTGGGATTGGGTGTTGGTAATCGACCAGAAATGATAACAGCAAGGGTTGACGGTAGACCAGTATGGAATAAACACTGGTTTTCTATTACCTCTGGACCAAGATTATTGCGTAATGGTGAAGTTTCGCTTAATCCCCGTCTTGAAGGTTTTAAAGACCCTACTGTTTTAGGTGCTAGTCTCAGAACCGCAATTGGTTTCTCTCAAGATGGCAAAAGACTGTTTTTGGCTAGTTTTGATGAGAAGTTATATTTAGATGAAGAAGCGGAGGCGATGAAAGCCATGGGTTGCTATGAAGCAATGAATTTAGACGGTGGATCATCTAGAGCCTTAGCATCAGATAATGTAATTTTGGTCCCACCAACAAGAAAACTGACCAATGTGATTTTGGTTTATGATGGTAAAAATCCACCACCAGAAGAATTAAAATTATCCTGGGAAAGGTTTCAAACCAGAAGGTAAGCTCTACCGAGATAGCTTGTGGAGTAGACAAACCTTTCAAGAATCATCTTGAGACTACGATGAAACAGGAAGTAGGTTCTAAAGTCCATATCTTTACAGATCTGGGTAGCTTTGGGTAAATCCTATAGAGCGGAAGCTGATTATATTGAGGATAATAATATGCGAAGTCAATGGGTAGCTAAGCGACTTGGACAACCTAATGTTACACAAATGTATTACGCTCGCCAAGGTGTGATCACTGAGGAAATGCACCATGTTGCCAAACGGGAAAATCTACCACCGGAACTAATTAAAGAGGAAGTGGCGCGGGGAAGAATGATTATCCCTGCCAATATTAACCACACTAATCTTGAGCCAATGGCCATTGGTATCGCTTCCCGTTGCAAGGTTAATGCTAATATTGGAGCTTCTCCTACCTCCTCTAATGTGGAGGAAGAATTAGATAAGCTGAGATTATCTATTAAGTATGGTGCTGATACGGTGATGGATTTATCCACCGGTGGTGGTAATTTAGATCAAATTCGCACTGCTATTATTAATGCTTCTTCGGTTCCCATCGGAACTGTGCCAGTTTATCAAGCTCTGGAAAGTGTCCACGGTAAGATGGAAAATTTTACCGCTGATGATTTTCTCCATGTGATTGAAAAACACGCCCAACAAGGGGTTGATTATCAAACTATTCACGCGGGTTTATTAATAGAACATTTACCTTTGGTAAAAACCCGTCTCACGGGTATTGTTTCCCGTGGTGGCGGAATTCTCGCTAAGTGGATGTTGTTACATCGCAAGCAAAATCCCCTTTATACCCGTTTTCAAGACATCATTGAGATTTTTAAAAAATATGATGTTAGTTTCAGTCTGGGAGATTCCCTACGTCCTGGATGTACCCATGACGCATCCGATGCAGCTCAATTAGCAGAGTTGAAAACCCTAGGACAACTCACTCGCAAAGCATGGGAACATGATGTGCAAGTGATGGTGGAAGGTCCCGGTCATGTTCCTATGGATCAGATTGAGTTTAATGTCCGTAAACAAATGGAGGAATGCTCAGAGGCTCCTTTCTATGTCCTTGGTCCCTTGGTAACTGATATTGCACCCGGTTATGACCATATCACTTCTGCTATTGGTGCTGCTATGGCGGGATGGTATGGCACAGCTATGTTGTGTTATGTAACTCCTAAGGAACATTTGGGTTTACCTAATGCTGAAGATGTGCGAAATGGTTTGATCGCTTATAAAATTGCCGCCCATGCAGCAGATATTGGTAGACATCGTCCCGGTGCTAGAGATAGGGATGATGAGCTTTCTAAGGCTAGATACAATTTTGATTGGAATCGTCAATTTGAGTTGTCTTTAGACCCAGAGCGAGCTCGAGAATATCATGATGAAACTCTACCAGAGGAAGTTTATAAACAAGCAGAGTTCTGCTCTATGTGTGGTCCTAAGTTCTGTCCTATGCAAACTAAGGTGGATGCTGATGCGATCGCAGAACTGGAGCAGTTTCTAGCGAAGGAACCTGTGGGTCAAGTCTAAGTCCGAACTCACAGATTGTGGCAGGCATTATACCTGCTACAATTCCTACTGTCACATCTCTAACAGAATTTTCAAAACTCCTTTGGTCTGGGCTTTTTTAAAAGCGGCTAAACCCTCATTTAGGGGATAAGTTCCATGAACTAAATATGTTACATCTATCTGGTTTGTGGCTAATAGTTCCAGTGCTGGAGTAAATGCTCCACAACGAGAACCTACTAGGGTAATTTCATCAACTACTAGAGCAGAAGCATCCAAACTTAAATTTCCTGCGTAGGTACTTTTTAAAACCAATATACCTCTGGGACGTAAAGCTCGACGTGCAACCGCAAATCCTTCCGCATTTCCTGTACAGTCAATGGCAATATCAAAGTATCTATCTTCTACCATATTGACTAAACCAGTTTTAATGTTTCTAGAAGAAAGATTGGCTAGTTTTTCTTGGTGTCTTCCTACAACCAACAAATCACAACCGGTTAAGGCTAAGGTCTGACCTATCAATTGTCCCAATTTGCCATCACCCACCACTAAAACTCTCTGTTGGGGAGTGATTTTAACCTGGGCTTGAATTTGTAAAGCTGCTGCTATAGGTTCAGTAAAAGTTGCTGCATCGGTGGTGACCTGCGGGGGTACAAGATGTATATTTTTTTCTGGTAGAGACAAATATTCCGCAAATGCACCATGACGATTCACAATCCCTAACACCGTGCGATTTTCACAATGGGTGGGTTTCCCCTCCAAACAAAAACGACAATAACCACATGCAGCATTAATTTCGCCCACCACCCGTTGATTGATTAAATGGTTTGGCCCTGTTTGCACCACTCCCACAAACTCATGTCCTAATATACCATTGTAGGGATAATATCCCCTGATTAACTCCAGATCGGTATTACAAATACCCGCACGTAAAACTTTAACTAAAACTTCTCCCTCTGGTGGTTCAGGAATGGGCAAGTCTGTTCTCAGTTGTAATTGATTGTTTTCTAACCAAATTCCTTTCATAGCTATTTTAGAGTGTATAGGTTTTTTATATTTTTTTGGGTTTTAATATTATTGACCTACTTTGGATTTAAACTCAGCCACGAAGGGACTAAAAGTAGATTCAACTTTTGTATCACTAATGACTAATGTGGGAAAAGAGCGATCGCCATAATCTAGACCTGACAATAGGGGGAAAGGAGAATCTTTTAGAGATATCCAAGTACCACCAGCAGCCTGTAAAATTACCCAAGCGCCAGCAATATCCCATACTTTAGGGGTGGCTTCCATACCTGCCAAAACTGCTCCGCTAGAGACAGTTAAAAAATTATAACTAGCAACCCCCAACATTCTTAACTTACAAGGAAAACCCGGTTGAATTATGCTCGTACTCCGAGAACAAAGATTAAAAAAGTGATTACTAGTGACTTCTTCCTTGCTGGTATGAATAGGATGATTATTTAAAAAAGCCCCCACTGGCGTTTGTAACCCGGAATCTCCGGGCCAAAAACCATGAAATCTTTGATTGAGGGGTGGCACAAAAACATAACCAAAAATGGGAGTTCCTCGGTAAAGTAAACCCAGGGAAATTGACCAAATGGGAATACCCCTGGTAAAATTAGTGGTACCATCTAAAGGGTCAATTACCCAACACCACTCTGTATGGGGGAAAACATGATCACCCTCTTCGCTTAAAATGCCATAACCAGTAAAATTGGCAGCGATCGCATCTCTAATTGCTTGGTCGGCCCACTGATCAGATTGGGTTACCAAACTACCATCAGCCTTTTGAGAAGCGTGAACCTTGCCAAAGTCGCGCATTAATTGTTTTCCCACTTCGCTGGTTATGTCTTGGGAAAAATCTAAAATTGTGTTCCAAAAATCATTCATTGGTTAGTCTAATTCACTTTCCAACACGGAAGCCAAAACTTGTTTGCTATTCTGTTGAAATTCTACCACATTCACACGACGCAACAACCAAATTGCCAATAGCATTCCTATGGCTTGGAGTGCGAACACCATCCCGTAGGCCAACATGGGAGATGTAAATACTAATTTCCCCAAATTTAACACAGTACCACCTAAAACCGTTGCCATACCTCTAGCCATAGCCTGAGATAGACCCCAAGCTCCAACAAAGGTTCCAGCGGTTTCTGCTGCTGTTAAGTCTAACATCAAATTAGTAGCACCTGTTGTAATTACACCAGAGGCTAAACCAAAAAAGAATAAACTGCCCATTAATAGTCCAGAGTTTTGACTGAACCCTGCCATAATAATCAAGCAAAAACTCATGGCAGCACCAATACAACCAGTTTTAGTAGTTTGTTTTTTGCCTAATCGAGGTATAAGTAAAAATCCAGTGGAGCCAATACCCAGAAGAGTCCCTATACCAAAGGGAATATTTAATCTGGTGGTTTCGGAAATACACATTCCAAAAACTTCTCCACCATAGGGTTCCAGAATTGAGTCCTGCATAAAAATACTTAGGGTCAATACCATTAAAAACCCAAAAAATATACCTGTTTGCCGATTGGCTGTGAGAATTTTTAGTGCCTTACCCAAGGTAATTTGGTCTTCCCTTTCCACCATATTGCCACGTATTCCGTAGCGAGAATATTTTTTTTCTATACCTAAGGTAGCCAGTAGGGTGAGGACAAAGACCGCCCCCGGTAAAATGATAAATACTGGGTTAATAGTTGTTTGTAACTTGCTAATATCCACCAACTTATTCATCTGGGATGGATCGTATGCTAACAAGGCAGTTCCGCAAATTTCCGGTCTTTCTAACAATCTAGAACTGATACTAGCCCCAATGACAATTCCCATCATTAACATGGACCAAACAACGGCAATTAGTTTGGGGCGGTCATCTTCATCAGTAATATCCACTAAAAGAGCAGTAAACGGGGTAGAGCTGGCACTCAACGCTAACCCATACATACCAAATATCAAAGCTAATAGCGCTGACCAGCCATAGGTTTGTAGACTCCAACCGGTATTTTGCAAACTGGTTCCCAATTGCCACACTACTTGTAAAGCTACAAAGGAAATGCTAGTAAATAGAGCTGCTCCAATCCAAACATATCCAGACCGATGATATCCAAAAATCTTCTGACTATCAGATTTTTGACCAAACCAAATTCTAGCTGGACTGACGAATTGGTGCATTGCGATCGCTCCTGCTGCAATAAAGGGCAAAACCGTTAATTCATCAATCATGACTCGATTCAATACGCCCAATGTCAAAAGGGACATAATACCCAGACCCATCTGAAACAAGCCCAACCTCAGCATAGTCAGGAAACTTATCTTGGGGACATTAATAGGGTCTTGAGATATGCTAAGAATATGGTCTGTCATAATTTGTTTAAAGGTAAAGTTATTTGCAGCATAGGTGAGCCAGAACGCTTATCTGGCTCAAGCTATAACCTAGATTGTGACCCTAATTGCTGGGACTAACCGATGGTTCCCGACGTCTCAATTTGGGTTTGGGTGTGGGTCTGCTGTCATCACCATAGTCAGATTTAGACCAAGAACGACTACGACCTGCTCCATTACCATCACTACTCTCACGTCGTTTATTGATTTTTGGCTTGGGTGTAGGCTCTTCCACGGGAATATCTACTCCATTTTGTAACCAAGCAGGACGGGTTTGGTCATAAGCCAATTGTAAAGCTGCCGCTGCAATAGCTTGGGCATCATATTTTTCCGTCAATTCACTAATTATAGGAAGGAAGGAGGCTAATCTTTCGCCAGCGAGAGCTTCCGAAACCTGCTCTTTCAACTTCTGAATATGTTTAGCCTCAATTTGGGCTCTGGTAGGAATTGACAATACTTGCCAGTTTTGGCGATTATGACGTTCAAAAGCCTGCTGCTTTCTTCTTTCAAAGGGTTGAACCAGTGATATTGCTGTTCCTTCTTTACCAGCACGTCCCGTTCTCCCAATCCGGTGCACGTAGGTTTCTACGCTATCTGGTAGGTCGAAGTTAATCACGTGGGAAAGTAGGTCAACATCTAACCCCCGCGCAGCAATATCTGTTGCTACTACCCATCGTACTTGACGATTGCGGAACCGGGTTAATAATCTTTCCCTAGCTTGTTGAGACAAATCTCCGTGGTATTCATCTACACTGTGACCAGCGGACTGCAATTGATTTGTCAGCTCCGCAGCAGTACGACGAGTACGCACGAAAATCAAGGCTGTTTCCGGATCTTCCATCTCCAGAATTGGTTGTAGGGCTTTAGCCTTAGTCCAGTGTCTGGGTATTAAATAGGCTACTTGATTAATTTTAGTCGGTGTAGCTTTGGGTTGCTCCACTGTTACTGTGACGGGAGAATTGAGAAACTTATTCACCAATTGGCGAATAGAGGGGGGCATGGTAGCTGAAAAAAGCGCAGTTTGACGATCCTGGGGTGCTTGGGAGAGAATTTTGATCACATCATCAATAAATCCCATGCTTAACATTTCGTCCGCTTCGTCTAAAACAAACCATTTCACTTGGTCAAGTTTTAAACTACCGCGTTCCAAGAGGTCAATTACCCTTCCTGGAGTCCCCACTACTACATGTACGCCCCGTTTTAATTGGATCATTTGTCGGTCAATGGATTGACCACCATAAATGGCTAATACTCGCAGCTCACTATCACCCATAAACTGGGAAATGGCGTCATGAACTTGCATTGCTAATTCACGAGTGGGAGTTAACACTAAAGCCTGTACTGCTCTCTTGTTAGGATCTAGTCTCTCTAATATAGGCAAGGAAAAAGCCGCTGTTTTACCTGTACCAGTCTGAGACTGACCTACTACGTCCCTTCCCGCCAATAATTGGGGAATAGCTTGGGTCTGGATGTTGGTCGGTGTGGTAAACCCCATGTTTTCTAAGTGGGTCGCACGTTCTGGGGAAATGCCTAGTTCTTGAAAGGTAATACTACTCATTAATTCTCCTAAGTTTTATTCTGAGTTGTGGATCTCTATTTAGATCTGTATTTGGACTTGTATTTGCACTCGGTTGCTATGCCATGACTACTTCACCGTATAGATCATAAGCATCCGCAGTGGTGATTTTCACAGGCACTATTGTTCCTAAGCTGGCTTTCCCCTGAACATACACTTGACCATCTACTTCTGGGGCAAATCTGTCGGAACGTCCTATTAAATCCCCTGTTTGGGGATTTTCTTGTTCAATTAGGACATCAACTATTTTTCCCACCTGCTGCCAATTTTTGCGCAGGGAAATGGGCTGTTGTATTTCCATAAGTTGATTCCGTCTTTCTACCATCAATTCCTGTGGTAACTGATTTGGTAGGTCATACGCTGGAGTTCCCTCTTCCGGTGAAAATGTGAAAACTCCCAAATGATCAAATTGATGTCGCTCGGTAAACTCCAACAAATGATCAAAATGCTCTTGTGTCTCCCCAGGAAACCCAACTATAAATGTTGTCCTCAACACTGCTTTCGGTAGTGCGGTTTTTATCCGCTCAATAATTCCATCATTGACTCTACCTTGCCAGGGACGATTCATGGCGCGCAGTATTTCAGGATGGGAATGTTGCAAGGGCAAATCTAAGTAGGGAAGGAAATTCGCCGTTTCTTGAATTGCCTTAATCACATCCGGTGTTATTCCTGTGGGATAGGCGTAGTGCATTCTTACCCAGGGAATGTCTACTTCCCCCAAGGCGCGAATTAACTCGGCCAATTTAGGTTGACCATAAATGTCTAACCCGTAGTTGGTCGTAATCTGGGAAATCAAAATTAGCTCCTTGACCCCCTGCGCTGCTAGTTGCTTGGCTTCCCCTACTATTGATTCAATGCTGCGCGATCGCTGCTTACCTCTCAAATAGGGAATAATACAAAATGCACAACCATAGTCACAGCCTTCAGCAACTCTAAGATAAGCTACTCCTTCTGTGGTCGTTCTATAACGGGGCGTGTTTTCGTCCGCTATATATATGGGATCAACACTAACTTGTTTGACTCGTTCTCCTTTCTCCACCCGTTCAAGCACATTTACTATCTTGTGGTAGTCCCCAGTCCCTACTACCGCTACCGCTTCTGGTAACTCCTCTAATAGTTGTTCTTGAAAGTGCTGGGCCATACAACCAGCAATTACTATCTTTTTGTTGGCCTCCGCTAACTCCACTAGGGTTCTCACCGATTCTTCCCTGGCAGCTTCAATGAAACTACAGGTATTTACTATCACATAGTCTGCTAGATCCTCGTTCGTATCCACACCGTATCCCGCTTCTACCAGCAGTCCTAGTATGTGTTCTGTGTCTATTCGGTTTTTCTCGCAGCCCAGGTGTGAAATGGCAATTGTTGGCTTATCACCCATATCTTGAATATATCTTCACTTTTTTCGTTAACACAAGTTCATGGACACCTTCCTTGCACCTTAAATCCGCATTGAACACTCTCTTTTGATATCTATCTCTAGATCTCTAGTTCATGCTCGTCACGGTTTGACCCCATTCATACTTGATGATTGAGGTTATGTTATGATGTTTTTGTTATTTTGTTTCCTCGGGTAAATTCTGGTGTCTTTGGGTAGTTAGGACACTCTTCATATTTTTTAACGATTCGCTTAATGGTATTTTACAAAACCCTAGCGTGCGCGTTGTTAATTTACCCGTCGGGAAGCCGCCCCAAGGGCTGTTTTTGAGAAGTTGCTACCCTCCGGGAAATCGCCAAGGCGACTAAACCCATCAAGCAGTTCCACGACCTAGTTCTTAGAACTGTGCTGTATATTACATACGGCCAGGTACTGAAAAATCAGGACATTTGTCTTGCATTTTTTGAGTGGCAAGCTCCTCTTGTAGCCAAGTTTTATCTTAACATATCTTATGAAAGGTTTAACAGCAATTTACATCTTGAGCATGAGGAGATTTTTTAATTTCTGAATAATACGCTAAAACGCATCAAGACAATGACCAGTTAAATCTGGTGGAGAACTCCCCCTAAACTTCCCCATCCCTGGATTGAAGAATGCTCTAGTGAAATTAAAAACGTGAACTTATATAAACTATTCAAAACTCGTAAACCTATTATTGGTGTGGTTCATTTGTTACCTTTACCCACATCAGCCCGCTGGGGAGGTAGTCTGAAAGCAGTAATTGACCGCGCGGAACAGGAAGCTACCGCCTTGGCCAGTGGTGGTGTGGATGCTTTAATTGTAGAAAATTTTTTCGACGCCCCCTTTACTAAAAATCACGTTGATCCTGCTGTGGTTAGTGCTATGACCCTAGCAGTGCAGAGAATTCAAAATCTGGTCACTTTGCCTCTGGGTTTAAATGTTTTAAGAAACGATGCGGAAAGTGCTATGGCGATAGCCAGTTGTGTAAAGGCTGAATTTATTCGTGTTAATGTTTTGACCGGTGTTATGGATACGGATCAAGGATTGATAGAAGGCAGGGCACACCAGTTACTCCGTTATCGTCGAGAATTAGGTTCCGATGTGAAAATTCTGGCTGATGTATTAGTTAAACATGCTCGTCCCCTGGGTCATCCTCATCTGAGTGTGGCTATTAAAGACACTATAGAACGGGGTTTGGCTGATGGGGTGATTTTATCGGGTTTGGAAACTGGTAGTCCTCCCAGCTTGGAAGATTTAAAATTGGCTAGCAGGGTTGCTGCTACTACTCCAGTATTTATCGGTAGCGGTGCCAATTGGGAAAATATTGGTACTCTTATGCCAGTAGTTGATGGAGTCATTGTTTCCAGCTCTCTCAAACGTCATGGTCAAATCTCTCAACCCATTGATCCTACTCGTGTGAGTCAATTTGTAGAAGCTGCTCATAGAAGCATTACTACAAAAATTTAATTGCTCAATAATACTGCTAATAACTAAACTGATAAACAATTATGATTCGTCGTCGTTCTACTCCCTGGATTCATTATTGGTCTCGTCCCCTCCTCGGGGCGATCGCCACTCTTGGTATTCTTAACACGGGTTATCTTACTTACGAAAAGTTAACAGGTGGTACGCCTATATGTACAGCTGGGGAGCAGGTCAAAGGTTGTGTGGATGTTCTCTCTAGTCCCTGGGGAACTGTGTTTAATCAACCTTTGGCTTTGTTTGGTTTATTGGCATATACGTCTATGCTTTTACTAGCTGTATTTCCTATTGTACTAATTTCAAAAGATAATGACAGCAAGAAAAGTAGTCAAAACAAAAGTACACGACAACTAGAGAATTTAAGTTGGTGGCTACTGTGGATCGGGGCGATCGCCATGACTGTGTTCAGTGGCTATTTAATGTATGTTTTAGCATTTAAGCTACAGGCTGTATGTTGGTACTGTATTGCCTCAGCAGTTTTTGCTTTGAGTATGCTGACCTTGACTGTTTTAGGAAGAGAATGGGAGGATATTGGTCAAGTTCTGTTTATTGGTTTGATAGTGGTGGTGGTGACACTGATTGGCACTTTGGGTATTTACTCAGGGATTGACACTAGCAAAAATGAGAATATTGATACTATTGCTTCCAGTGAACAACGTATTAATTTTTCACCCAAGGAAGAACCCAATCCTAATTTTGGTTGGAAAATAACCACCAAATCTGGAGAATCAGAAATTGCCCTAGCCCAGCATTTAGTAAAAATTGGTGCTAAAGAGTACGTTGCCTATTGGTGTCCCCATTGTCATGAACAGAAGCTACTGTTTGGTAAAGAGGCCTATGAAATCATCAATGATAATAATGTCACAGTGGAATGTGCTGCAGACAGTCCTAAAGGGAAACCAGAACTCTGTCGAGCAGCAAAGATTCAGGGCTTTCCCTCTTGGATAATTAACGGTAAAATCTATAGTGGAGTGCAGAATTTAAGTGATTTAGCTAGACTTAGCGGTTATACAGGTCCACAAAATTTCAAATACTTTCGTTAATGGTGTAGGGAGCTGGGGAAGCAGATTATAGAGGTGGTAAATTGTTCTATGTCATACAGTGATTTCACCCTGAAAAAAGTCAAGCAAACTTTTGGAATCAATACAGTTGAAGACCAAAAATTTCTCCCACAAATCCAACCAATTACTGCTAGTAGTACACTCACATCCTTTTTACAAGAAACTTTGCCTTTAGCAATAGCAATGGGGAGTGAAAAAGCCAGATCTGAGCTAATCATTAGTCCGGTTCTGGTGGAAGTGCGTAAAATTTTAAAGGGGAAAGTAAGTTTGTTTTCTGGAGTGGACTTTAATGTAGACAATGGTTTAGGATTAACTGGGGTTTGCGATTTTCTCCTGAGTCGTTCACCGGAACAGTTAGAAATTGAAGCCCCAGCGGTAATAATTGTAGAAGCAAAAAAAGCAGACTTGAACCCAGGAATTGGACAGTGCATGGCGGAAATGATTGGCGCTCAAAAATTTAATGAAATTAATAATCAACCCATTCCTACCATCTATGGTGTTGTTACCAATGGTACTGTCTGGCGGTTTTTACAACTCACACAAACTACAGTGACTATTGATTTAACTGACTACCCACTCCCTCCCATTGATTCCATACTAGGAATTTTAGTTTGGATGGTAACCGATAGTTTTTCGTCCTAAATTCCCTCAGATTTCCACCAATGATTATGTTGGATCATTGTGTGCACTTGCCATTCATTAGCCACTTCCGGATAATCTGAACGATAATGCCCACCTCGACTTTCTTTCCTAAAAGCAGCACTTTTAAGAATTAAATAAGCTACATCTAATAAATTTTGGGTTTCTGCCCATAGACGTAATAACAGATTGATATCGGAATAATTAAATTTAGCTGGTGTTCCACCAGGTAAGGTTTTTAAAAACTGACTCAAAGGTAAACTGGCAAATTCCCCTTGCCAAAATACAACCTGGGCGATCGCCCGGTCTAGACTTACTTGTTCTCGACAAATACCCGCACTTTGCCAAACTAGTCGGGGCAAATTTTCTCTCATACTTTCTAATACTGATTTTTGGCTTTCCCACTCGGTTAAATTACATTCCCAGGAACTGGGATGTAAATTGGATGGTACTACCGATGGCAATTTCAAATCAGCCATCTGTGCCCCAAACACTATACATTCTAGTAGGGAATTACTGGCCAGACGATTGGCACCATGAACACCAGTACTAGCAGTTTCCCCCACAGCATATAAACCGGGAATGGAAGTGCAATTTTCTAAATTCGTGAGAATACCACCCATCCAATAATGAGCTGCGGGAGATACGGGAATAGGTTGATTAAATACATCTATGGACCAATACTGACAAACTTTAATAATATTAGGAAACCTTTGGCGGATTCTATCCGAACCTATGGGACGCATATCTAACCAAACATGGGCAGTGGCTAAATCCTTGGTGGTACGTTGTAGATGACTAAAGATAGCTCTGCTGACCACATCTCTGGGTGCTAGTTCACCTGCGGGATGATAATCAAACGCAAAACGTCGTCCCTGATCATCAATTAAGTGGGCTCCCTCTCCCCTTACAGCTTCACTAATTAAAAACCTTCCTGGTTTTATTAAAGCGGTAGGATGAAATTGCACAAATTCTGGATCGCGAATAATCGCACCCGAGCGCCAAGCTATGGCCACCCCATCACCTGTGCTCACTGCTGGATTAGTAGTTTGAGCAAATACTTGACCTCCACCACCTGTGGCTAAAACTACTGCACCCGCTCTTAACCAAGTTACTTCTCCTTCATAAAACAGACTAATTCCCTGACAGTGTCCAGTTTTTGCATCTAACCAGATAGAAAGGGCTAAAGCCTGTTGAATTACTTGAATATTTGGACGACATAATACTTGATTTGCTAGGGTGGTAGTTACTTCCCTACCTGTAGTATCTGCTGCATGGAGCACTCGATGACGAGAATGAGCAGCTTCTAAGGTTAAGGCTAGGGTTGTACCATGACGATCAAAGGCCACACCTAAATTTAATAAAGCCTGAATGCAATCGGGAGCTTTATGAGCTAAGAATTCTACCGATTTAATATCACATAAACCTGCACCAGCTTTTAAGGTGTCCTCAATATGGAGTTTTGGTGAATCCTCTGGGGATATGGCAGCAGCAATACCACCCTGAGCCCAATCACTAGCAGATAGGGTAAGGTTTTCTTTAGTAATTAAGCCAACTCGTAAAGATGCAGGTAAACATAAAGCTGTATATAGTCCAGCAGCACCAGCACCTACCACTAGTACATCAAATGTCTGATTGATATCTATTTCAGTCAAGGTTAAGGTATATGGGTATAAACAAGGAATCAGAAAACGGGAGATTAGGGGGAGAAAATTTTTCACCCCTCCTCACCCATTAGGTATTTGTCTTATCTGTAAATACCGTTGTTAATACGATCATCGCCTTCATTGAATTCAGCATCGTATTTTGTTACGGTAAATTGACTTAAATTATTTTGTAGAAGTTGTTTCTGGCGATCGCTCAAACCTTTAATTTCCAACACGTCTTCTACCTTAACATAAGGAGCATTAGCAATGATTTTTTTAGCCAGAACCGGATAAAACCCTCTGATCCCCTGAAATCGGGCAATGTTGGTATTATTCAGGTCTATTTTTTTACCAAAATCCGTTGCTAGTTTCTGATCAGCTTTATTTTGCCGAGCAATTGCCAAAATTGGCGTTTGGGGTAGGTTAACACGGCTAAAATCCCAAGCTTGAGCTGTTTGGGTTGTTCCTAACCATCCCCAGCATCCGAGTAACAAACTAAAAACTGTTAATAAACGCACTAATCCTTTCACAATTTTCTTTCCTCTTTCCATCAAACAAAAATCAACTCTTTTAACTACGGGTAGTCCGCTCTCATTCCACTGAGGGAATGTTTGTAGGAGTCAAAAACTACTATACAACTTCTGATTGACACTCTATGACTTAGCTGCTCTCCCATGGTTAAGAATTTTTAGCCAGAATCGCAGCTACTAGAAATAGACTGTCTACTAGGATTGTACTCAAAACTGCTCCACTAAATGCATACCAATGCTTTTGTTTATTTTTTAATGGTAGTAAACCAGCAATTAATAGTGATAGAGCTAAAACTATAGCCCAGCCTTGTCCCCAGGGAGTTTGTACTTGTAATAAGGCATTTTTAAATATTTGTGATACTCCTAGAACATCAGTTTGCATAATTTGCCGCCAATAGGGCATTAGGTCTACTAGGTAGAAATATACATCTGTTAGGACTGTACCAAATAGAGAGCCAAGATAAAACCAGTTACCGATTTTACCCCAATTTCTGTGTAAACACCAAAGGGCCATGGGTAGACATATGGATTCTATGGGTAAGTGCCACAGTGGTTCCCACCGTAACCAACCCCAGTAAATTGCCCCTGTTAACCAGGTAAGACTAAATCCTAAGAGTAAATCACCCCAAATATAAGTTTTTTCATTCGACATTAATTGTAAACTTAACCACACCCACAATCCAGTAATGGCTAGACTTATAGTCGGTAAAGATCGCACTAAAGGTGCCTCTATAAATACCGGTACGGATATTAAAAACACCGCAGCTCCAAATATTAACCAACTTTGACTGATGGCGATCGCTTTCGGTAAGGCGGGTAATAAGAACAGAGGAGAATGGAACTCATCCATACTTATGGCCTTGCTCTCGGAGGTATGTAAATCATTTTTAATAGAGGAGTTCACAGTTTTGTAGGATGAGAGTGTGTTATTAATCAAAGTTTTTAATATTTGTTACTAAACTTTATCTTTTTACAGTATCACACTGTAAAATCCCCCCCAGGGGTATTTTGATCATAAAGCACAAGGCGCAAAAAATGAACTGTTAGGTTGGACAACTTGAGAATAACTTGCTAGGATATGTCATCGTATCAAGCGAGTCTAATTCATGATCACAATCTTAGGAACAGCTAATGAGTTACTATTATCACCAATGCTTGCTGTGGCTGAGAACGGCAATCAAGCTAATCTAGAGTGGTTACAAGCGTTTATTTTAGGTATAGTCCAAGGTATTACCGAATTTTTACCGATTAGTAGTACAGCTCACTTATTAATTTTTACTAAAGTATTTGGTTGGAAAGAGTTAGGGGCTAAAGACTTTGTTGATGCGATTCAATTTGGCAGTGTGGTGGCAATCTTATTGTATTTTCGGTCATTGATTGCCAGTATTATTCAAGGAGCAGTGGAAGGGTTTAAGGATAAGGACTGGCAAAGGGAAGAGTGGAAAATTGTAATAGGTATTGCTGTTGGAACCATACCAGCACTAGTTCTTGGTTTTTTGTTAAAGGACATTTTGCCCGAAAGCGCCCTAATTATTGGTACAATGTCAGTAGTCATGGCTATTTTATTGGGATTGGCTGAAAAAATTGGCGATCGCAAGCGGGGATTTGATCATTTGCAAATTCGAGATGGTATTTTAGTAGGGATAGGACAATCCCTAGCCTTAATTCCTGGGGTTTCTCGTTCTGGTTCCACATTGACCACAGCCTTGTTTTTAGGACTAGAAAGAGACACAGCAGCAAAATTTTCATTTTTATTAGGTTTTCCCACCTTGACCATAGCCACCTTATACAAGAGCTTAAAAATATTTCATCTCTTTCAAGAGGGGCAATTACCAGAGAATATAGTTTTGTTATTGGTTATAGGAATTATCTCGACCTTTATTTTTTCGTACCTGTCAATTGCATTTTTAATTCGTTATTTACAAACTAAAGACACTTTTATCTTTGTTTGGTATAGACTAGCTTTTGGCGGAGCAATTTTATTGGCACTTGCTAATGGTTGGCAGGGGTGATGAAAACTGAGATTAGTCTAAAATAAAGCTGTTAAAAATTATCATGTCTGAGATTAAACCGGCAAAAATTACCAGTGTTATACCCGAATCCATTGCTGCTGAGGTTGGATTTGAAGCAGGTGATGCCATTGTGAGCATTAACGGAATCAAACCCCGCGACCTAATAGATTATCAGTTTTTGTGTGCAGATGAAATTTTAGAAATAGAAGTATTAGATAAACATGGTAAAATTCATCAAGTTGAAATTGAGAAAGACTACGACCAAGACCTAGGAATAGAATTTGGCACAGCTTTATTTGATAACTTAATTCAATGTAATAATCGCTGTCCCTTTTGTTTTATTGACCAGCAACCACCTGGTAAACGCTCCAGCTTATATTTAAAGGATGATGATTATCGTTTAAGTTTCTTGTATGGTTCCTATTTAACCCTGACCAATTTACCTACAAGAGAATGGCAAAGAATTGAGCAAATGAGACTATCACCCTTATATATTTCAGTTCATGCAACAGAACCAGAAATAAGAATTAGACTTTTAAAAAATAGTCGAGCTGGAGAGATTTTAGAGCAAATTAAATGGTTTCAAGCAAGACGCTTACAAATTCATGCTCAAGTGGTAGTTTGTCCTGGAATTAATGATGGTTCACACCTGGAAAGAACACTAAGAGATTTAGCATCCTTTTATATGGGGGAAGTACCCACAGTAGCATCAGTAGCAGTAGTTCCTGTGGGTTTAACCAGATTTCGTCCCTCACAGGATGAGTTGATTCCCGTAACCAGGGAAAAAGCCAGGGAAGTAATAGGTCAGGTAGAAATGCTTGGTCAAGAATTTAAGCAGAAATATGATTCTCGGGTAGTCTGGTTAGCGGATGAATGGTTTTTAATTGGTGGTGAGGAACTACCAGCACAGGAGGAGTATGAAGAATATCCACAAATAGATAATGGAGTAGGTTCCATAAGATTATTTATGAAGGAATTTAATCAAGTAGCGAATAAATTACTACCGGCAAAAATTTATCCTGAGAAAACATTAACTTGGGTAGTGGGAAATGCGGTAGAGAAAGCATTTACACCCCTGGTTGACAGGTTAAATAAAGTTGAAGGTTTAAGGGTAAATATGGTTGCACTATATAGTGACTATTGGGGACAAAATATCACCGTTACCGGGTTATTAACTGGACATGATTTACTCTACCACCTGAAAGGGAAGGATTTAGGTGATGGTTTATTATTGCCCAGCATCATGCTCAAACATGGTGAATTAGTATTTTTGGATGATATGACTGTAGCACAGGTATCTAAGGAATTGGATGTTAGGATATTACCAGTTGCAGGAGTGGAGGATTTAATCAGAGATTTGGGGGAAGTTGGGGGGAATATGGATCATACTATCGCCAACTCCAGCTGACCATTAGGATTAGATCTCACCACCTGAGCCAATGCTAAATATATTTCTAAAACATCTATTTCCCGAGCGACAGCTTTCAGGGAGACTCTGCGCAAAATATCTATTGTTATTGGTCGTTTTTCATCCCAAAATATCATTGAATTAAGAAACTCAATAGATGGATCAGAAGTAATAAGACTGAAAATAAATTCTGCTTCCCTCTGGGTATCAAAAGACAAAAAATTGACAGTGTCATCTAACATTACCGGTTGATTACCAATAGGTTCAACAAGACAAAAATTTAGTTTTTTGTAAAGTCCAGATATGGCAATTTTCCAATTTTTAAAGGAATATTCCCCTATACCAAATATAGAATAGGGAGGTTTATTTTTATAGATTGAACTCTTTCTAGTTTTTAAAAACTGGTCATGTTCAAGCAGGTACTGCCAAATTTTAGGTGCTTTATCGCGGATAATTATTGTATCTTCACCTACTGATTTCTGAGTAACTAAGACAAACTTGTGGTGAGAATCAATTCTACTGTTAGCAATATCAGAACCTTTCAAAAGGGGATACAAATATTCCCTCTCAAGAAAATATTTCTCGCCCACTCCATTGATAAATAACCCATCGTCAACACATTGAAACTCCATTATTTTAGAGCAATCGTGTTTGATCCCAGAACGCCAAGTATATCTTAAATCTTGTCCAGATAAATGTTTCCATTTTTCATACTTGGTAGTGTCCCTAACCATTCTCCCATCTCTGTTTCCAATTGAATATATAGTCTGGTCTGATTGTAGATCTTGATAAATCT
The DNA here is from genome assembly GCF_001432185.1 of Cylindrospermopsis sp. CR12. Taxonomy (NCBI): domain Bacteria; kingdom Bacillati; phylum Cyanobacteriota; class Cyanophyceae; order Nostocales; family Aphanizomenonaceae; genus Cylindrospermopsis; species Cylindrospermopsis sp. CR12. The sequence goes on from NZ_LMVE01000006.1 coordinate 95,012, forward strand.
TAAAATCACAATTAGTATTGCCACTGTTAGACAAAACGAAAAAGCAAGCATCTACGGATGCTCCAAACAATGTTTTAGCATCAATCAGATAAATATCAGCAGAAAATCTATTACCGAATTTTGTTATTACCTGATTAATAATTTTCCGAGCGACTGAATACTTACATAAAACTGCTAAAGTTCCCTCTTTTTTAGTCAGCCATTGGACATGTTTGAGAAGCATCCATTCTGAAATATCAAAATTACTGGAACCGGTGATGGCGTGAATACCTTGACGATTTTGAAAGTTTGACTTTGAAGGTAAATTCTTGCTGTTGAGAATAGTTAGCTCACTAGTGGTTACCCAGGGAGGATTGCCAATTACCAAAATAGACCCCACAAAATCAGCCAAAAAAGCATCCCAATTCATGCTAAAGAAGTCCTGTACACAAAGAGTTACATTCTCTGAATTGGGGTATCTTAATGAGGAGGTTTTTGCATATTGAATGTGTTCTTCATTAATGTCGAAACCCACAATTTTGGTGTGTTTAAATTCAGTCAAGGAAGCTCTAATAAAGGCTCCTTTTCCGCAAGTAGGTTCTATAATTAGATCTGGACGAACACCATACTTATCCTTAAGAAGATGGGTTGCACATTTTGCTAGATTGTCAGGTGTTTGAAAATCTCCAAATTCCGATTTCTGTGATGACTTAGCCATTTTTTAACTATCCAACTCTAATAGTCCTGCAGTTGTTTGGAAATCCGCTGTCCTACTCTTGTCCAAAAAAATGGTATGCTGTATTTCTAATCTTCCGGTTCTAGTTTGATGATTGTCATATTTAGCATAGACAAAAACAAGAAGATTATATCCCAGCCCAAATATCTTTTGGGTAGCAGACTTAAAAGGAAAAGAAGATTGAGGTTGCTTTATACTAGTTGTTTTTATATCAACTTCAAGATCGGGAATATCAATACCCGCAGCTGAATTACCCCTTTGATAGCTGTAGTTTTCGGATAAATAATCCATGAATTTATGTTCCCAGTATGTCCCAACACGCTTTCCATCAGTTACTCCGTAAAGTGCGGGTTCATTATGTGTAGACTCTATTTGGGTAAAGTCTGCTGCTGCAAGAAGCAATTGTTGAATGGTTAATTGTGCTTTCATCATTGTTAAAAATAATCCCTGGTAACCCAGGGAGTAATAATTACTGCATACTAACTAAACTCTCACATTGTTAGCAAAGCGAATTTTTAGGTAGTCACCCTCCATTTTTGCTCCCGCAGGTTGAAGAGCAGCTAAAGCTTGGGGTAAAACTAAATTACGTCGGTGATTACCAATAGTAATATTTAATTCATCTCCACTTTTACTTAATTGGATCTGACTTTTAGGAATAGTCGGTAAATAAAGTTCCAAGCTGTATTGGTTGTTTTCTTGCACCACTCTAATGGTCGTCTCTCGATAATAAACCTGGGTGGGATCTTCACCCGGATACAAAGTATCCTTCAATCTCTCTAATGCAGCTAGACCACACATCTCCTCGGAAAATAAGGGGACTTCCTTCACTGGTAACGGGAGAAAGTTGTCATGAATTTCTCGTCGATATTGTTCTTGATTTTGTTTCCATCTTAGGAAAAATGGATCCGCAACCTCCTCCGGAATAATTCTATTGGCCACGACTAAATCTGTAGCTACATTATATAAACTCAAGTAAGCATGAGCTCGTAATGATTCTTTAATTACCATTTTTTCTGGATTAGTCACTAGTCTAACCGAGGTTTGAGTGTTATCAGTTAAAACTTTTTCTAAGGCTTCTATTTGCTCATAAAACTCATATGGTGCATCCATTACCTCCTTATCTGGTAAAGAAAATCCCGCTATGGGTTTAAAAATAGGCTCTACTAATGGTCTCAGGGCTACTGATATGTTTTGAAAAGGTTTATAAAACCGCCTCATATACCAACCACCAACTTCTGGTAAACTTAATAGTCTTAAAGCTGTACCAGTAGGAGCAGAGTCTATAATTAAAACATCAAATACTCCTTCATCGTAGTGACGTTTCATTCTCACCAAACCGAAAATTTCATCCATCCCCGGTAAGATTGCCAGCTCTTCTGCTTGGATCCCTTCTAAACCCCTAGCTTGTAACACCTGGGTAATATAACGTTTCACTGCTCCCCAATTACCCTCTAGTTCTTGCAAAGCATCCAGTTCCGCACCCCATAAGTTGGGACGCACTTGTTTTGCATCGTGACCTAACTCTAAATCAAAACTGTCTGCTAAGGAATGAGCTGGATCTGTACTTAAAACTAATGTTTTATAACCTAGCTCTGCACAACGCAATCCAGTTGCAGCGGCGACGGAAGTTTTACCTACTCCACCTTTACCAGTCATTAAAATTACGCGCATGAATGATTCTGTCCTACCTGAATTTTGTTGACATTTATTTACATTATCCTTTCTTTACGGAAAATAGGTGTTGTTTTAGTACATCTAAACGTGAACAGTGCCAATAATCTATATGGGAACTAATCAATCCTTGATTATTAAGACCTAATTGGGTCCATCCAGAGATAGAAATTCTCGGTTTCCATGGTAGGGATGCATTCCAGCTTAATGTCCATTCGGTCTTAATCATATTTTTGTCTTGTTCGATGTGGTGCAAATCCATCCGTAAGTTAGTGAAAAATATGTGAATAAATTTAATCATCCACTTGTAAAGTTCTAAACCACGAAATTTAAAAACTGGATCTTGAAAGTAAACATCTAGTGCATAAATGCTGTAAGTCTGCTCAAGGGGAAATCTTTGGTAATCTGCTTTTAGGGTTTCGATAATATTCGTCATACAAATAAAAGTAATAGGTGACCTAACTACAAACTCAAATCCGCTTGGGTAATTTCTACATAAATATGTTCTAAACGCAAGGATTGGCGGGAAATAGAGTCAATCTCTATACCATCAAATTTAGTCAATAATTCTTTTAGTTCTATTGGTTCTGGTAGTAAAAAGGCTAAATCACTCCCATACCGTCGAACAATAAAACCATTTTCCCGACCTACTGATATAGCTGTACTTTCTTCTTTGGTTTGCACCAAAACAATTTCCTTCCCCGGAACCCGGGTTTTTAATTCTGCTAAACTTCCCTCAGCTAATATCTGACCATTTTTTAAAACTCCAATCCGACTACAAAGTCTTTCAGCTTCATCTAGTAGGTGAGTGGTTAGCAGTATGGTCATACCTTGATTTTTTAAATTGCGAATTAATTCCCAAATTTCATATCTAGCTTCAATATCTAGTCCTGTGGTTGGTTCATCAAGAATCAATAATTGAGGTTGATGTACTAAAGCCACAGCAATGTTTAAACGCCTTTGCATACCTCCACTGAGAGTTTCTACAGGACTATCTGCTCTATCTAACAAGTTTACGGATTTTAAGGTAGTCACTACTTGTTTTTGTTTGGTTTTGGAGTCTAAACCATAAATCTCAGCAAAAAATCTCAGATTTTCCGCACAGGAGAGGGTTTTATATAGAATATTTTCCTGGGGAGCAATACCAATGAGTTTTTTTGTAGAACCAGAAATTGGCTGATGATTTACTGTGACATGACCACTATCTGCTTTAAGAAGATTACAAATAATATTAATAGTAGTTGTTTTACCTGCTCCGTTAGCACCCAGTAAACCATAAACTTCTCCCGGTTGGATGGCAAATGTTAAATTTTGTAGAACTTTGCGGTTTTTGTAGGACTTGTTTAAATTTTTAATTTTAAGCATCTTGGTAATTGATATTTTTCAGGAATGGGAGCTGGAATTGGATCATACTCCCCACTTTTGGCTTTAATTCACCAAACTCAACTCTTTCTATAGAAATAGGATATTTATTTGTGACTATACTGGTTTAAAGTCTTTTTTCTACCATCAACATCCGTTTATAAGATATCCAACCACAAACGAGAGTAAGTGTAGCAAAAAATAACAAAAAGCGCAAGTGTAAGCTCACATCGCTAAATTTTTCTCCATTAGCGGAAACACCTAAAAGAGCTTCATTCATGTGGTAAATAGGATTATACTTAGCAATATCTAATAGAGTTTTAGGAAATAGGGAACTTGGAAAAAATGTCCCCCCCAAAATTAACAGGGGTACGCCAAAAGTAGCTACCAAAGCATTAACGTCTTCCGTACGACGAGCTAGTTGTGTCCCGAGGACAAATCCCAGACCCACGTATGCAATAATGCTCAAGAAAATAATGACTATTCCTAATAATATTGAACCTTGAAAGGTTGCACCCCAGAACCCAGCAACTATATATACTAGCAGAGTTTGTCCAATTCCTATACAGCTATGGGCTAAAAAAATTCCCAGAAAATAAGATGTGCCACTTAAAGGTGAAATAAATAATCGTTTTAGAGTTTGTTGTTCTCTCTCCGCAACAACTGTTGCAACAGTTCCACCCAAACAACTAAAAAATAGTGCCGCACCCACTAAACTCGAAGGTGCAGCTTTTTCTAAGGCTACCTCCATGGCTAGTTCTCCCCGTTCTGACAAAACAAAGCCATTAAGTATCAAAATAGAAACTGGGAAAATAGTCCAAAAAATTAGACTTCGTCTGCGTCGTAGTAGTTCCGTTAAGATACGCTGAGCTATAGCCAGGGTTTCACGCCAATATTTCATATTAATTAGTCTCTTGCCAAATTACCCGAGGTCTATGCTACCATGTCACCCACAATTTTCCAAAACCTTCTACAATTCCACTAATCAGTAATTGCATTCATTAAAACTTCTGTTAAACTCATCTCTTCCAAGTCATCTAAAGTCACAGTATCGCAAATATCAAATTTAGCTCCTACACTTTGTAACTGGTCATCGAGAGCTTTGAGAAATTTTGTAGCTTGCGCATCTGTACCTACTTGAATTAGAGAAATTGCTAATTCCTCATCTTTATCTATTTTGCGAGAGGCGTTAATAACTACTTCAAAAACCGCTTTCCGATCATCCGGTTCGCCATCAGTAATCACTAGAATGGTTTCACCATTTGGTTTGGCTTGACCAGATGCTTTACGTTGAAAATATTGATTAGTAGCATCTAAAAGCACTCCAGCTAAATTGGTTGTACCAACAGGATCATTTTCTTGAAATATCTGGGCAACCTTTGCTGCTGTCACATTTTCGTATCGTTTAAATCTACCGGAAAATACATAAACAGTAATACCATCTGGGTCAAATTGCTCACACTTTCTGGCTAGGGCTATGGTAGATTCTTGAGCTATTTCCCATCTGGTTTTTCCACCCCGTTGATCCGGAGTTGACATGCTCCCACTTTTATCAATGATTAGTGTATAGTCGCGATCGCTCATCATATTTCACTCTAAATATTAGTTTACTCTTATTTTATCTTTTACCTGGCATTTTTGCGCAAGGTGAGGGGATCCTAATTCCCAGTTAGAAAAATGGGATAAATTTAAACCACAGTAGTACCTTAACTTATTGCCAATTATGCCTAAACAATTCAACACTGCTGGCCCTTGCAAAGCTAATATCCACTATATGCTCTCTCCCACAGGACGACTACCTCAGTTGAAAACATTAATTGATGGAGAAAATTACTTTATCATTCATGCACCGCGACAAGTAGGCAAAACCACTGCTATGATAGCTTTAGCTCAAGAAT
>NZ_LMVE01000007.1:0-5327 GCF_001432185.1 Cylindrospermopsis sp. CR12
ACTCCATTCATAAGGGCGATCGCATTTCCCAACCCTCCTAATATTCCATCAACCCTAATATGTATTACGCGCCAGAAAATTTTCCATTGGGGGGTTGACTACTTGACTTGACAATGATATATTTTCATCATGGGAATCTGTGTCCGCATATAAGGTCTTTTTTCAACCACCAATATTTGATATTCGGATCGACAACCCCCTTCATAAGAGCGATCGCATTTCCCAACCCTCCTATTCCATCAACATCTCATATTTCCTATGGATAGACAACCCCCCTCAAATATTCCATCAACCCTAATATGTATTACGCGCCAGAAATTTTCCATTGGGGGGTTGACTACTTGACTTGACAATGATGTATTTTCATCAAGGGAATCCCTCGCTTTTAGCGATGGGAGCGTCAAAAATACTGTTGATAACCTAACTGTGTTAATCTATTTTGTTTATCCATAACCATATCCGATAAAGACTGACGATAAGCTTGAACCTTAACTAACAACTCTGGTTTATAAGTAGCGAGAATCTGCACTGCCAAAAGACCAGCATTCTTGGCACCACCTATAGCTACCGTGGCTACAGGTATGCCCGCTGGCATTTGCACTATAGAGTATAAAGAATCTACTCCCTGTAAGTTACGCGTAGGTACAGGAACCCCAATTACTGGTAGTGGAGTTAAAGATGCTACCATGCCTGGCAAATGTGCCGCACCACCAGCTCCGGCAATAATTACCTTTAATCCCCTGATATGAGCTGTTTCAGCATATTCCACCATACGCCGAGGAGTGCGATGGGCAGAAACAATAGCTACCTCGTAGCTAACGGAAAATTCCTCACAAATGGCGATCGCCTCTTTTATGGTAGGGAGATCAGAATCACTACCCATGATAATGCCAACTTCAAGACTCATAATAACTAAAAATTAATGACTGAAAATTTAGGTTAGAAACTGGGACTTAGGGGAGTAATTGTCAAGATTTCCATCTAAAATGAGATAGTAGATTTATCTGGACAGGGTGATGACCACAACAACAGCAGAGCGGATAATTTGCAACACCGATATTATCAATGCAAAAGTACCCGGTTATCAAGGTTTACAGATGATCTGGGTGAACGAGCGGGGGAACATCGAAGAAATCTTACCCATGACCCAGCTGTGTCAAAGACAAACCAGGGATAACTTGCGGGTTCTGGATTTAGCAGGTGATTGGGTCTCATTGGGTGGTGTGGATCTGCAAATCAATGGGGGTTTGGGTTTAGCATTCCCCGACTTGACAGATAGAAACATCCACAGACTGGAAGAAATATCAAATTTTTTGTGGGAACAGGGGGTGGATGCTTATTTACCCACTTTAGTGACAACCTCCATAGAAAATATACATCGTTCCCTAGACCTCATAGCCAATTATGAGCAAAAATCCGGGGCAAAAATTCTAGGAGTCCATTTAGAAGGTCCCTTTTTAAATTATGGTAAACGGGGCGCACATCCAGCAGAATATTTACTCCCCTTAACCATGAATGAGGTTAATCGGGTATTAGGGGATTATGCTTCCCTGGTGAAGGTCATCACCCTAGCTCCTGAATTAGATCCCACTGGGGAAGTCATACCCTATCTGAGATCTTTAGGAATAACGGTGAGTTTAGGACATTCTCTAGCTACAGCAGCACAAGCAGATGAAGCTTTTAGATCGGGTGCTACTATGGTGACCCATGCGTTTAATGCCATGCCACCTCTACACCACCGAGAACCAGGTCTATTGGGTGCTGCTATAAATCATCCCCATGTGATGAGTAGCTTTATCGCCGATGGACAACACATTGTGCCGCCCATGTTAGAAATTTTATTACGTGCTAGCAAAGGACTATTTCTAGTCAGTGATGCTTTAGCACCACTAGGACTACCAGATGGAGAATATCCCTGGGATAGTCGAAAAATTACAGTAAAAAATGGTACAGCTAGATTAGCGGATGGAACCTTATCGGGAACCACATTTTCCTTACTAAAAGGAGTACAAAAGCTAGTGCAGTGGCAAATTTGCGACATTGAAACTGGAATCTTTTTAGCTACGGATGCGCCCAGAAAGGCAATTAATCTACCCACCATTGGTACGGGTGTGCAGGCCAATTTACTCCGTTGGTTTGAGGATCAAAATACAGGAGAATTGACTTGGAAAAGAATAGAACTTGCCAGGACATGACTATAACAGAAAAAATTCTCTCTCAACTGCCAGGAAACATCTTAGAGAACCTAAGACGCACCGATAAAGTTTTAACATCCCTAAAAACCGATAACCAAACCTTTACGGAAGTAGTGAAACAGGAATCAACCCCATTAGAATCTATAGATTGGGATGTGATAATTTGTGGTGGGACATTAGGAATTTTAATTGGTAGTGCCCTAGCAGTGCGGGGAGTGCGAGTAGCATTATTGGAAAAAGGGGTTTTACAGGGAAGAGAACAAGAATGGAATATTTCTCGTCAGGAATTGTCAGTATTGATAAAATTAGACCTATTGACACAGGAGGAGTTAGCAACAACTATTGTTACCACCTATAACCCAGCGCGGGTAGGTTTTGCCAGTGGTGGGGAACTGTGGGTAGAGGATGTACTCAATATTGGGGTAGATCCGATTTGCCTACTCAAAACTCTCAAGAACCGGTTTCTGCTTGCAGGAGGAACATTACTAGAGAACACCCCATTTAACAACGCGGTGGTCCATTCCAATGGCGTAATGGTGAATAACCAATTTTCAGGTAGATTACTACTAGACGCTATGGGACACCTTTCACCCATTAGTAAACAAGCACGCGGGGGTAAAAAACCAGATGCAATATGTTTAGTAGTGGGAAGTTGTGCAGAAGGATTTACCAGCAATGACTCAGGGGATTTATTGCTATCCTTTACTACCCTACAAAATCAGTGTCAATACTTTTGGGAAGCCTTCCCCGCACGGGATGGTAGAACCACTTATTTATTTACCTATATTGACCCAGCATCCCAGCGGTTAAGCCTAGAAGAACTAATTGGTGAATATTTTCGCTTACTACCAGAATATCAAAAAGTAGAAATTGATAAATTAACTTTTAAAAGGGTGTTATTTGGTTTTTTTCCTAGTTACCGTCAAAGTCCCTTGCAAACACCTTGGAATTACATTTTACCCGTGGGAGATAGTAGTGGTAATCAGTCACCCCTAAGTTTTGGTGGATTTGGTGCCATGATTCGTCATTTAGAGCGATTAACCATGGGGATTGAGGAAGCATTACAAACTAATGAATTATGGGCTTCCTCCTTAAAATTACTACAGCCCTACCAACCTAGTTTAAGTGTGACCTGGTTGTTTCAAAAAGCCATGAGTGTAAGAATAAATCAGCAAATCCCACCGGATCAAATTAACCAACTACTGTCCGTAGTATTTACGGAAATGGCAAAATTAGGCACTCGGGTTTTAAAACCTTTTTTACAAGATATAGTGCAATTTTCAGCCTTGAGTCAAACCTTGTGGAGAACGGGTATAAACCATCCCTTATTAATAGCTAAGATTATTCCCCAAGTTGGTCTTTTCAGTTTGATAGATTGGATAGGTCACTATATAAACCTGCTGATTTTTACCCTTTTATTTTCTTTCAGCTCCATACCAGCACTAGGCAAAATAATTAATAACCTACCAAAAAGTCAACAATATTACATTCATCGGTGGATAGATGGTTGGAAATTTGGTTCCGGTAGAGATTACCACCTAAATCCATAGAATCTGTGGATAATGTAAAAATAAATGTAAAGTGCTAAAGGAAAATGATTTTGATTCAAAGCATAGAGATTGATTGGATATTAGTAAACACCGGTTTACAGTTTATCACCTGGGGGGTTTTCTCCCTATTACTAGCTGAAATTCTCCGGGATATTTATCATGCTTTGTGTCATCAAGTCACCTGGTTGTCAAAATGGCATAATAAGCACCACGCAGCATATCGTCGAGACCTGACCATTGCTTCTCAAAAAGCCTACATAGACTCCCAATTATATCATGACATTGTGGAATCTGTCATCCTGGTAGTTTTATTAATCTTTGTTACTCTCTTGACAAAACAGTGGGGTTTGTGGTTAGGGGTAGCCTATTCCATCACCTTTTTATACGGTGCATCTTTGCGCTACTTTCAAGGCACAATAGACACAGATTATAATCATTTACCCGGACCATTAGCAACAATTCCTTCCGTTTGGTTTGTGAATAGAACCTATCATTGGCGACACCATTTTGATGATGTCAACGCCTATTATAGTGGAGTATTTTCCCTAGTAGATAAAGTGTTGGGAACGGGACTTTCTCTTAAAGGTAAAACCATTGCTATTACCGGAGCTTCCGGAAGTTTAGGAAAAGCACTAACCACCCAATTAACTAAACAAAATGCCAAAGTTGTAGCCTTAACAACTAACCCAGAAAATATCCCAAACCACTCTGGAATCAAAGTCATCCCCTGGCAATTGGGCAACGAAATAGAACTAAAAGCCAACTTAGAAAAAGTTGACATTTTAATTATCAACCATGGCATTAATGTTTATGGCGATCGCACTTCAGCTGCTATGAATAATTCCTATGAAATTAACACATTTTCCGCACTGCGGTTAATAGACATATTTTCGGAGACTGTTACTGGACCCCATGCTAAAGCAACCAAGGAAATTTGGGTGAACACCTCGGAAGCTGAAGTTTCACCTGCATTAAGTCCTCTTTATGAACTGAGTAAGAGAGCATTAGGAGATTTAGTCACCCTAAAACGCCTAAATGGAGTCTGTGTAATTAGGAAACTAATACTAGGTCCGTTTAAAAGTCAACTTAATCCCTATGGGGTCATGTCATCAACCCAAGTAGCAAAGGGAATCGTGTTTTTAGCTCAACGGGACTTTAGAAACATTATTGTTACAGTCAACCCCCTAACCTACCTACTGTTCCCCATCAAAGAGTTTACCACATGGTTATATTATAGAATTTTCACAAACAGCTATAGTTTAAGGCGATTGTAAAGCACTCCTGATGGTTATGGAATTACCCGTTATTGTTTGAGTCAACCCACGCGACTGTCTGTGGGGGAGACCGGGAATCAATTCCGGGTCTCAAAGCTCAAATCGGTTTAAAACCGACTAATTTTGTCGTGGGTATCGTAGGTTGGGTTGAGGAACGAAACCCAACAAACCAACGGGACATATATAAATGCGATTGCATTGCACTCCCTACAGGAGCTCGCGAAAGACTAGCAACCTGGAGACTGTGTGTGGGGGAGACCGGGGAATCAATTCCGGGTCTCAAAGCGAAAGTCGGTTTAAAACCGACT
>NZ_LMVE01000007.1:5337-5586 GCF_001432185.1 Cylindrospermopsis sp. CR12
AACAAACCAACCGGATATATATAAATGCGATTGCGAAGCACTCCCTAGGGGAGATCGCCAATTACCCGTTATTGTTTAAATTAATCCATACCTGGAGACTGTCTGTGGGGGAGACCGGGAATCAATTTTGGGTCTCAAAGCGAAAGTCGGTTTTAAACCGACTGGTTTTGTGATATTGTAAGTTGAGTTCAATAACTCAACATCCCTAAACAAACTATGTTATATTAAATTAAACCGATTAAGTCAGTA
>NZ_LMVE01000008.1:0-1277 GCF_001432185.1 Cylindrospermopsis sp. CR12
ATTGGGACTCAGGTTTTTCCTTCGCTGTCCTTCCTCTCTTCCCTTTTCTCTCCCACGCCGTTCTCCCTCTTGTAGGGCCTCCATCCGAATCTCTTGGTAAAAACGAGACTTGCAACTGCATAATCATCTCCTTGGTCAAGTCTGGGAACTTATTTGCTAGTATAGTCTCTATCAAACTTAACCGCTGCTCAAACTGTGGGTAATTATTGATTGTAGTCTAAAATTGAGACAAAGACCCCTTACCACTCGACTCTTGTAGTTACTTGGGTGGATGAGTCTGGTTGGTACGAACCGAGATCATGTAGACCGTCAAAGTTCAGCACCTTATTGTTTACTTGATATTTTATTCGTATGTGGCAGGGTTATTTAACCCGTGAAAATATAATATCAGGTTTTTCCTATAAGTCAAGGGGTGCGGTTAAGGGGGATTGGGAAGCACTCCCTGTGGGAGATCGCCAATGAATTACCCGTGACGGAATTCCTTATCAAACCCTCGAAAAAGAAAGTGTTAGCTCTCTGTAAGAGACTAGGGGTGGAAGTCAAAAATCTAAACGGTCGAGAGCAAAATGTCCCATCTGCGGTGAACCACTACTCAATGGAGATGGAATCGAAACCCACCACATAGTACCTGTTGCAAAAGGTGGTCTGGACGACATAGAAAACCTGAAGTATTTGCACTCAGTCTCTCATAAACAGGCACACTCAAAACCCAAGTTGAAAGGCTTGAAGTAAGGCTTGAGTCGGAGGAAACTGTCAAGTCCGGTTCTTAGGGGAGGGAAGGATAGTGATGTCCAACCCTTACCCGACTGGTTTTGTCGTGGGTAATCGTAGGTTGGGTTGAGGCACGAAACCCAACAGACCAACGGGATATGGCTCCGTTTCTGCATTTTGCAACAGTTCCTTGCAATTCTTCTAGTCTTGCGAGTCTTTGTTTAAGTTGTTTTTCTAAATAGATTTTAGCATCTTTACCATCTTTACCTGCAATTGTCAAAGGCGACAAACTCAGCAGCTAGGCTGTCGGTGTTGGTGATATCGCGCTTGAGAAGATAACTGTCAATCACTTGCTGACCATGTTTGGCTGCTTCCTCATAAGTATTCCCGTGGGTGTGGATGTCTTGAAAAGGGAAGTCAGGGAGGTGGACTACTAAATTTAATAAAACTTTTGCATCAGGATGAAATCCAGTTTTCTAATTTAAGGAAGGTAACTTTGCACCCACATTATAACCCTGACTGGGCAAAATCAGCAACCCTTCTCACGGGGGTATCCGGTCCAGGTA
>NZ_LMVE01000009.1:0-32895 GCF_001432185.1 Cylindrospermopsis sp. CR12
CTTCGCAATCGCATTTATATATATCCTGTTGGTTTGTTGGGTTTCGTGCCTCAATCCAACCTACGATTACTCAGGACAAAACCAGTCGCTTTTAGACCGGGATTGATTCCGGGTGTCCCAAACAGACAGTCTTCAGGTAGGGGTTAATTTAAACAATTATGGTTAATCCCCTAGGGAGCTCCCGTAGGGAGTGCTTAGCAATCGCATTTATATATATCCTGTTGGTTTGTTGGGTTTCGTACCTCAACCCAACCTACGATTACTCAGGACAAAACCAGTCGCTTTTAGACCGGGAATCAATTCCCGGTGTTTTATTCTCATCTGTAGTTCGGACTCTGAATGCTTCGCAATTTAGCTGCATCTCGCATTCCATATTCGACACGGGTAAAACGGTTTAGTTGGGATTCAAAGAAGTCTCGATTTGCCTGCAAGTGACGAGGGTTGGTGTCATCCAGTGGATATAAAAGAGCTGTTCTCAATGCTTGAATTACAGCAGATGTGACATTGTACATGGAACGCTGGAAGGTAATTCCCAACTGAATCAACATATCATCCTCACCTCGACAATGTTGTTTATAGTAATCTACCAAGTAGGGGGGGAGGAAATGCAGCATATCCTGCATCAGCAAGGTGGGGGGAATACCCGCAGTTCCTACGGGGAATACATCAGCATAGAGAATACCATAGTGAAAGTCTTTTTGGTCATTTGGCACTTGTCCAGCTTGAGCGTTATATGATTTTGTTCCTCTAAATGGTGCAGTGCGGTAAAACACAGCTTCTACATAGGGTAGAGCTGCTTCATATAACCAAGTGAAACCTTTGGATTTGGGGATAACTTCATAACATTTGCCATCAACGTAAACATGATGATAAATGGGACGACCAGCAATGGCAAAAATGCCATTTATCAGAAAATTCATGGCATCGGGAACACCGGAGAAACCCCCTTCATCATAAATATCTGACATTTCAAAAAATACGGGTGCCATTACTTCCCAAAACAGTCCTAAGTTGGCATAGTAAGACATCATCCGACACTGTTCTAAAAACATGTCTGGGAACAGTTTATAAAGTGCCAACATGGGGGGGTTTTTCCGAAAGTAGGCTTTGATGGCTTGGTCAGCATTAGCTTTATATTCTTCTGAGTCTAAATAGGCATCAAATTGGTTTACGGGAGCATACATTTTACGATGCCAAAGCATGGCTTGCATACAAGCTTCCGCAAATTCCATGTTGATTCTGTCATGGAGTAAATGGTGGAATAGTTTGGGTATTTTCCCGGTTTCACCCTTTTCCATGAATGCCAAAAGTTCCGGATGTGCTGTCGCTTCACCTCGCCAAATTCTTAAATCCGCATCGTCTCCAGCATAATGATTATGTAGGTCTAAGTATTCTTGCGGTAGGAAGTATTTAAAAGCAGGAAGGGGATTTAAAAAGACTCTTTCACCAATGTATAGCAAATCTCTCCAATAGAAGTCCATTGGCACAGCGTATGCTTTATAAATGCCAATGATTTGCATGAGGTTTTCTGGTGTATCTGGTAGCATGGAACCACCAGCTTCTAACCGATGAATGATATCCGCAAATTCATGGGTTGATGGTGGTAGTTTACTGGTGGGTTTGGGGACTGTTTGTACCATGTTGGTTAATTGGATTTAACTGGATTATTAGTGTTTAGTTTACTGCTGATGCTGATTTGTTTCTACTTGGGAAATAATGATTTTCCCCGCTGTGGGAATGGCACCTACCATGGCAGAAGTTGTAGTTTCATTCCAACGCACTAACCAAGTTGGTTGCACTCCTAAAAAGATAATTAGTCCAGCTAGTACTAGAGCAGGTATTTTTTCTGCCCATACTACTTTGGGATAATAGGCAAGATCATTATTAAGTTTACCAAAACAGGTGCGGTTGAGTAGAATCACAAAGTAAACCGCTGTTAAACCAGAGGATGCAACACATAGGAGTGTGGGTATGGGGAAGCTAGAAAAACTTCCTTGGAAAACAATAAACTCCGCAATAAACCCCGTTAAACCAGGAATACCAGCGCTGGCCATACCCCCTAGAACAAGTAATGCACTGACAATGGGTAGTCCCCGAATTGGACTCATCAAACCATTCAGTTTATCTAGTTCTCTAGTACCAACTTTGGTTTCGATAATTCCTACTAAATGGAAGAGAATGGCTAATATTAGACCATGACTAAACATTTGTGCCACCGCACCCACTAAAGCTAGTTTAGTCCCAGAAGCAGCTGCAAGCAAAATATAACCCATGTGACCGATGGAACTATAAGCTACCATCCGCTTGATATCTTTTTGAGAAATGGCTACTACTGCTCCATAAATGGCGCTAATAGCTCCCCATATTGCTAATGTGGGTGCTACCACATTCCATGCTTGGGGAAATAAGCCAAATCCAAATCTTAACAGTCCGTAGGTTCCCAATTTGGCTAGGATTCCACCCAGTAAAATAGCAATGGGAGCAGATGCTTCCACGTAAGCATCTGGTAACCAGGTGTGAAAGGGAATTAGGGGAATTTTAATGCCAAAACCTAAAATTATGCCTGCTAATAAAACTACCTGCATGGTTGTAGAAAGGTTTTGAGTGTTCACAGCATCTAGGGCAAAACTGTGGGAACCACTTAACCAGACTATTCCTAAGAAGGTGGCTAAAATTAACGCTCCTGATACTGCTGTGTAAATCAGGAATTTCATTCCAGCATAAGCTCGTTTGTTACCCCCCCATATAGAAATTAATAGGTAAAAGGGAATTAGTTCCAGTTCGTAGAACAGGAAGAACAGTAATAGGTTTTGAGCTAGGAATGCACCAGCAACTCCACCGGAAACTAATAAAACCAGGGAGTAGAAAAGTTTAGGACGTTCGGTATTTTCGCTACTGCTATAGATTGCAATCCAGGTTAACAAGCTGTTCAATATCAACATGAGGATTGATAGTCCATCAACACCTAGTTGATAAGCTAGACCCAAGGTTTCATTCCAAGGTAGATATTCTGAAAACTGCATTCCCGGATTGGTGATGTCGAATTTCAGCAGGATAAATGCGTTCCATAGCAAAACTAAAAACGCAACAGTTAACGATACTAGTCGAACCCTATTTTTAGGGATGATTGTATCGGGTAGGATACTGATAATGGCAGCACCAATGATTGGTAACCAAATTAAAACGCTCAACATAGTTTAATGATGGGTAGGATATGAGTTTAAAAAATGGGTTATAAACTGGTCATCCGGGTTTTTAAAAAACTAGATTCATAAATTGAACACTCCAAAAAGGCCAGGTTGCCCAAGCTCCTAAAACAGCAACACCAACTAAGACGGTGAAGGCATAAAATTGGGTTTGTCCACTGTTGCTGTACTTCAAACTTTCTCCTCCTAAAAGGGAGAATAAACCCACGAAATTCACTATCCCATCAACCACAAATCTATCTACAATGTCAGCTAGTTTAGAAAGCTGGGCAACTCCAAAAATGATGGTAACTTTATAGAGTTTGGGGGTGTAAAAGTCATAAGCTAACAGGTTCTGTAGGCCTTTCCAGGGTAAGGCAATTGGTTTGGGAATGTTACCCAAGTAAATGACAGCACTAATACTGACACCAAAAATGCTAGACCAAATTAACAGCAGTGCCACATCTTTTTGTAATGCGGTCCAACTGGGTAGTAAGGATAAACTTTGCAAGATTAGTGGTAAATGTAAAACCAGACCAAATAATACCATCATGGGTAAAACCATCAACCAAATCGCTTCTGGTGAACGTTCACTCATTTGTTTGGGTTTACCACCAAATATTAAACCAAATTCTCTGGTTAAACTAAAAGCTGTTAGGGCGTTTACTCCAATAATAATTCCCACTAACCAAGGGTGATTTGCCCATATCCCATCGGCCAATTTCAGAAGGGCCCAAAAACTACCCAGGGGAGGAAAAGCTATTAAACCTAAAGTTCCGACAATGAATGCTAAACCGGAAATTGGACGCCGTGACCATAAACCACCCAGTTGGGTTACATCTTGGGTAACGCTATTCCAAACTATTCCCCCCGTACTCATTACTAATAATGCTGCGGATAAAGCATGGGTGAGGACTAGTAGTAAGGCAGCTTCGTCTTGCTGAGTACCTACTGCAATAAAAACTAGTCCCATATAGGTACTAACTGAATAGGATAAACAACGTTTAATGTCAATTTGAGCGATCGCAATTAGGGAACCACCCACTGCTGTAACTGCACCAATGGCAATCATGGTGGTGGAAGCTATTGGTGATAAGCTAAATACGGGTTGGAGTTGGATTAGAACCCAAGCTCCACTGGCAACTACTACGGAGTTCCGGAGTATGGTACTGGGAATAGGTCCTTCCATAGCTTCGTCTAACCATAGGTGAAGGGGGAACTGAGCGCATTTACCCATGGGTCCAGCGATTAGAGCTAAACAAACTAAGGTGATAATGGTGGGGTCTACTTTAGCTGTCTGTGCCCAGGTGGCTAGATCTTGGTAATCCCAAGTTCCTGCTAATGTCCATAGTCCTAGAACTCCCATCAACAGGAATAGGTCACCTACCCGTTTGGTTAAGAAAGCATCTCTTGCACCAGTTACCACCAGGGGTTGACTAAACCATAAACCTACTAATAGGTAGGTTCCCAGGGTGAGGATTTCTAAAACCACGTAACTGAAGAATAGGTTATTGCACAGAACTAATGCACATAACCCGGCTTCAAAAAATCCTAACAGGGAGTAAAAGCGTCCCCATCCCCAGTCCATTTCCATATAGCCCACAGCATAAACCTGGGCAAGAAAGTTTAATCCGGTGATTACAACTAGGGCACCAACCGTAATTGAAGATAGTTCCAGATTAATGGTTAGGTTTAACCCAGCGGTAGATAGCCATGGAATGAAGACTTCTTTAGCTGGATGGTTCCAAGTGGCTGTAAAAGCAATTGCTGAATGTAAAAAGGCCAAAAATGTTGTTATTAAATTGACATAACCAGCTGGTCTTGGTCCTGTGCGTTTAATTATCCCCGGAGACCAGGGTAATGCCAAAAGACCACCTAATAAAGCATAGCCAGGAACCAACCAAACGGTTTCTAGCAAGTATTGGGACATGTATTTAACCTCTATATTTACCGACAGTATTATTCTTAGAAGACAAAAAGGCGTTGATCCCTAATGATCTCAAGCTAAAAACAATACGAGTTTATCTTTTGTTATCGTTAGATTCAGTTTACCGTTATGTTTGGCAAAAGGGAATTACCCAGGTAGATCAATATGCGATATCTTATGTAACTTATTCTTATAGCTCTATATATTGGTTTCTCCAATGATAAACATTGATTTTTGCTTGAGGTTCTGACTACCCCCATTATTGAACCTCATTTGAGTAGCTATTGGCATTGTTAATTCCCCCGTGGGAGCGGGTTTCATATCCCGATAGTCCAGAATCTGGACTACAATTAGGTAAGCTATAGCTAAAAGGATAGAAATTGCGCCTGTAAGAATTGCGATAATTTTTGATCTACTCATACATTTAATTACTAGCTCGTTGTTATAGTTAATTCTTTAGTTTCCCGTTGTAATAAACTTTGTAATAAATAAGGAAGCCAAATCAATGCCCAGATGGAAATTATCTACGGAATTTACATTTGACAGTGCCCACTACATCAAAGATTATAAAGGACCCTGTGGGAGAATGCACGGTCACACTTATAGAGTGAAAATGGAGGTCACATCATCACAACTCCATAGCTCAGAATACTGTCCCCATCCCGTTATGGTGGCTGATTTTAAAAGTTTACGCTGGGCTAAAAAGGATGTTACCCAGGGAGGTTTAGATCACTGTGTGCTAAATGAGGTTTTACCACCTGAGTACGAAACAACTGCGGAAATGATTGCTAAATATATTTATGATGAAACTAAAAGACGCTTGCCAACGGGGGTGAAACTCAAGGTAGCAGTGTCGGAAACACCTAATTCTTGGGCTGAATATGAGGATGATTAACCAAGCTGGTCATGGGTAAGTTATTTTCTACAGGTGCTAAACCTTGCTCACCTGTCTCATCCAACTGCTGATTTGTCTGGTCAATCACCATGGGAGAACGAATCACTCCAATAATGGTTTTAATTACTACCGCAAAGGGAACAGCAACTATTACCCCTAACAAACCTCCAACTCTGGCTCCAGTAAGCACTGAAATCAATACCCATACAGGATTTAGCCCAGTAAAGTTACCTAGGATACGGGGAGCGAGGATGTTTTCCAAAATCTGTTGAACTATCACAGCTGCTGCTAATACCCTCACCCCCATGGAAATATCCTGGAGGGAAACTAATAGGGTTGTGATGGCAATACCTACGGAACCACCAAAGGGAATTAATGCCATAATCCCGATGGTCAAACCAAATAACAGTCCATAGGGAACTTTTAACCACAAAAATGAGGGAATTAGGGCTGAGGCCATACATGTGGATAAAATCAGTTGGGTGATGAAAAAGTTCTGGAAGCTCAATCGGACTGTTCGAGAAAATGGTTCCCGAAATTTACTCGGTAACCATTCTACTAAGCTTTGCCAAAGTTCACCCCCATGTTGCAACAGATAAAAGGTTAAAACCATAGTTAGCAGAAAGTCTAATAGACTGGTCACAGTCACCACGGCTAAGTTTAAAACCTGGGCGGTAATTGCCTGTAGTTGACTCTTGACACGATCATTGATTTGCACCACAATGGCATCAAGATTGATTGGCAACCCCATCATCTCCGCTTTCTCATTTAAGATCATTAATTGCGATCGCCCGGAATCTATCCATTCTGGTAAGCGGTTTACTAATTGTCTAGCCTGGGTCAAAGCTAAGGGAAATAGGGTCACACCCAATGCTAGGAGAATTGATAAGGCTATCAAAAATACTAGTATGGCCACTTGTTCCCTTTTAGCACCCTGTTTTTCCATCCAGATAAGTGGATAGTTAAGCAAAAATGCCAGGACTGAAGCTCCTACCAAAATTACTATCAATGAATGGAAATAATTGAAAATTGAGGACAAAGCCCAACCATTGATCACCAATAGGGGAGCAAATAGAGCGATCGCCCCGATACGGGACAATGGTGTAAATCTTTGCCACCATTCTAGTAGCTTTCTCGTGTGCATTTTGGGTTGATTGGGGTAAAAATGAAGATGACCGGAGACAAGTTACAGATTAGGAAAAACCTATGACTTAAAAACCATTATTCAAAAATAAGTGGGGAGGCAAAATTATTTCTAGGATGGGTTGAGGAACGAAACCCATGCGGGCGTTGGGTTTCATACTTCAACCCGTCCTACGTTCATCTTATATTTAATTCCACTCACCCACTTATGGTGGTAAGTAACTATCATAGTCGATTTGCCGTATCCTTGACAATTCCAGGTGGTTCAACTGCCAACCCCTCGCTTTTACCTATTAACCCCTTGTATAGCCTAAATAAAGCTATATCTAACTAAGAAACTAAGAATTTACCTAAAGTAAGTAGGGAGGCACAATTATTTGTAGGATGGGTCGAGTAAGGAGACCCGTGGCGTTGGGTTTCATACTTCAACCCAACCTACGTCCATCTAAAGATTGGATTTATTAAGAAACTTAATAGGTTATACTCTCGTCAATATAATCAAATTGCATTGATTACTGTGGGGCCACCATCAACCTTTCCGGATTGCTCATAAATCCGGAGAATGGCATGAAAGTTCTTTTTAGTAATCAAGACGGCCTGTTTTGGGTTTGTGGTAAGTCCCCGTGTCTTTAGACCGGGGGTCATATCAAGTAGAAGTTAATATATTTAATAACATAAAGAAAAAAGGTACATTGTTTTATCCATGAGTGTGAGGAAATCTGTGAGTAGTCAAAGAACATCAGCAGCGGGTAACAAACCAGTCAGAAGTAAATCCAGAAATAAAAAACCCAGGAGGTCAAAATCCGGGCGCTGGTTATTATTTGTGATAGGAATGGGGGGAATTGCAGTGCTATCGGGGTTAGCTGGAGCCCTATTAGCTGTTTCTGATAGCACCCCCTTACAGCAAGCCAACCTCACCCCAGAGCAGGCTTCGGTTTTTGCCAGAAATCCCATTTCTGGTAATGGTTGGCAATTTTCTCAATTAACTCGCCCTGTGAATATTTTGGTCATGGGTATGAGCGTACTACCCCCCGACATACAAAACCCACCTGACCACACCAAGAATTTGGGTTATTTACCCCAACTTAACTCTTTTGACGGTCTTTCAGATGTGATGCTCCTGCTCAAATTTGACCCCCAGACCAAAAAAATTGTCATGCTTTCTATTCCAAGGGATACCCGCGCCGAAATTGAAGGGGTTGGCACAAAGAAGATTAACTCGGCTAATGTGAACGGTGGACCTGCATTAACAGCTAAAACCGTTAGTAATCTTTTAGGTGGAGTAGCTATTGATCGTTATATCCGAATTAATGTTTTAGGAGTAGGTAAACTAATTGATGCTTTGGGTGGGATAACAGTTTATGTTCCCAAAGATATGAAATATCAGGATGACTCCCAACATTTATATATTAATTTAAAAGCAGGTAAGCAACATCTTAGTGGTGACCAAGCACTACAATTATTGCGATTTCGCCATGACGCTTTAGGTGACATTGGCAGAATTCAACGACAACAAATGGTACTGAGGGCGCTTTTTGAACAAAGTGTGAATGGTGCAACCCTGACCAGATTTCCGCAGATTTTAGAAACTATTAAGGAGCATATTGACACTAATCTATCTATTGAAGAGCTAATTGCCCTGCTGGGTTTTGGCACAGGAACAAATAGGTCTAATATAGAAATGTTAATGCTTCCTGGTGGATTCAGCGAAAACGGTAAATATGGTGCAAGTTACTGGATACCGGATCAAGAGGCCATTCAAAAACTAGCGGTGAAAAACTTTGGTTTGGGAGCATCATGGATGGATACCCAGGAAACCATTGACCCTTCCAGATTACGCATTGCTATTCAAGATAGCACGGGAGAGGGACAATCGGTTAGGGGTCTAATTAATACTTTACAACAAGCTGGATATGTGAATGTTAGTCGCGTTTCTCGTGGTGCGGGGGAACCGCTGGAAACAACCCATATTGTGGCCCAACAGGGTGATAGTAACAGTGCGGAGTCTGTTCGTCAGGTTTTGGGTTTTGGTGAGGTGCGGGTAGAAAGCACTGGTGATATTGGTTCAGACATTACTATTCAAGTGGGGAGGGATTGGTTGCGAAAGTCACAGGAATTTTAGGGCGATTGCGAAGCACTCCCTACGGGAGATGATTAATACTGAGGGACTTTACTAAATGACTGACTATAGAGAAGAAATCATATCTGGAGAATCGGAAGAACTGGAATTTAAACGCTCCACCTCTCTACTAAAAGAAGCCACCCAGACTCTATGTGCTTTTGCTAATCACAAAGGCGGCGTACTGTACTTTGGTATATCCGATGACGGAACCGTGGTTGGACAGATGGTAAGTAATGACACATTAAAAAACATTGCTAATACCATTAAGCTCAACACAGATCCCAAATTGTATCCCCAAGTGGAAAAAGTGGAGATTGAAGGCAAATCTTGTATTCGGGTATGCATTGAGCAGAGCCCATTAAAACCCCATGTTGCCTATGGTAGACCCTATATCCGGATTGGCCCCACCACCCAGCAGTTGGATCAGGAGCAGTACCGAATCCTGCTTCAGCAAAGAACCAACGGTTATGGCTTTGATTTCCAGCCTTGTCCTGGTGCCACTTTAGCAGATATAGATGAAACAAGCGTGCAAAGGTTCATGGAAACAGCCAATGTTGTGCGTGACTTCAATCAGAATCTCTACCTACCAGTTGATCAGGTTATGGAAAAGCTGGATCTAGTCAAGAATGGCATAGTTAGCAATGCAGCAGTGCTTCTTTTTGGAAAAAACCCCGCCCGCTTCTTTTTGACCCATTATGAGGTCAAGGTTGCAAGTTTTCCTACAGATACGGGTTATGATGAGATGACAAATAATCATGAGTACACAGGTAATTTACTCGATACCTTTGGCAAGTCCATGGATTTCCTTTTGGGTAGCATAAGGAAATCCTATGGGAAGGGCGAACAACAAGGTGTTGAAATTCTTGAATTCCCCAGGTTGATGCTGCGGGAGGCGTTGGTCAATCTGATCGCCCACCGAGATTACCGTATGGATGTTAAATCCACCATCGAAGTCAGACCCTCGTTTATTCTTTTCTACAACCCTGCTCAACTGTTTACGCCTACTATTACTATTGACGCTCTCAAGCGGCACCATCCATCCAGACCTGGTAATAAATTAATCGCCAGAGTGTTTTATATGATGGGTTTGTTTGAGAACTGGGGTGGGGGCACACTCAAGATTATTGAAAGTGCTAGAGAAAGCACGGGTATAGACCCAGAGTTTGCCTTTGAAAATGGCATGTTTTCCTTGAAGATTTATCGAAAACCAGCCAGCTGACCTAATCTACGGACAAGGCTTTAAATACAGCATCAACAGGGTCAGTGTAAAACGAAGTTTGGAATTTGGCAAACAATTCAGGAGGAACACTGGCAATATCTACTGCGCTGCTCATGGGTAAAAGAATACGTTTAGCACCAGCATCAAATGCTACTTGTAAACTAGTAGCTAGGTTACTGACTGGTGTAATAGTACCACCTAGGGTCATTTCTCCCAAAATGACTAGTTGGGCTTGAAGACTGCGTTTAAGAGTGGCGGAGCATAATGAGATGAGTAGAGCTAGTCCACTTTCTTGGGGAATTCCACTACCTTGCAGGTCTATTATTTGTAACAAAAAGTCCCAGTTAGTGGGAATAATACCGCTGCTCACTCGTTGGGAGTTGGCTTTAAAATAGTTCATGGCTATGTTTAAACTATCTTTGATTTTGGATGTGTTGGCCATTCCTGTGCGGGTTAATTTACCGCTACCTATGACTGTTTGTAATTCCAGTTTGAAAGCGCCAATTACATTGTTGTCTGTGGGACTGATGAAGTGGAGGTGACCGGGATTTAAAATATCTGGACTAATTAGGGTTGCTGCTCCCTGCTCTGGGAGCGAAACAAACTGCTCTTCCATTGTTTCTAAATCAATGTAGCTAAAATGCACATCATAAAATTCCATACCACCAATTTTTTTCAGCTGCTCTTTGATTCGCCTCCTTACTTTTAGGGCATATATTAAAGCATCCTGTACATCTTCTTTAGTAAATGAGCCATCGGGAAAGATTAGTTTTAGCATGCCTGAAACTGTTTTGCGCACTGCTTGCACGTCTCTTTGTTTTAGATTATTACCAAGACGAAAGTATTTATCTAAGACATCAGCAAAACTACGTTTACGCATTTCCCGCAGCCATTCAGCTAAATAATCTACTATAAAACCATATTGATTGGTAAAGTTCTCCGGACTAAATTTGGGTACCTCCCACCCTGGTATATAGGCGTGAAATCGGTCAAAAAATGCCGTGTCTATCATCGCTTGGGGAAAGGGTGCCAGCAGATGAGATGTTTTAACTAGGGATTCTACGCTATGATCAATGTTACCCACAAATACCATAGAAGCATTGGCACTAATTTCCGCTTTTCCTCGTGCGAAAGAGCCCGATGCCATATAATCTTTCATAATCTGCACACCATCATTATCATGAAAGCTGATTCCCGCAACTTCATCAAAAGCTACTACGTCGAATAAACCCACTAGTCCAATTCGACGGGTGGACATGTTGTAAAACAAATTGGCTACTGTGGTTTTACCTCCCGAAATCAGGATAGAATTGGGAGAAACTTCCTTATAAACATGAGACTTACCCGTGGAGCGAGGTCCCAGTTCACAACTATTATAGTTGTTCTCGCACAAAGGTATCAATCTAGCTAGTAAGTGCCATTTTACTTCTTCTTTGAGGGTAGTTGGCTCAATTCCTGTGGATCTAATTAGAATATCAATCCATTCACTACGGGTAAAAGCTAAACGAGTACCAAATAGTTCTTCCATGTCTATTGTGGGCATTTGTACTGGTTTTAAACTACTCACAATAAAAGGACTTGGTTTTGCTCCTGCTTCATACTCTAGTTGCAAAATGCACCAAATTCCACTACCCAATAATTTAGAGTTGGTTTTGACAATCTCCGGATCTATGACTAGATTTTTTATCCCTAGATTGGTTAATGTCCCCTGGTAAATATCATTCTTTTCATTTAATGTGACGCTAACTTGATCTATAACTGTAAAACGCCCTAACTCTCTAATTTTAGACTTTATTAGTTCTGCTTCATCTGGACGTACATAATTTTGGGCAAGAATCTTTTTTACTCGCTCTACCCCTTCCTCAATAGTAGTTTCATCATCGGTAGCACAGTACATACCCAATAAATATTCCAACACATAAACGGGTACATTAGCACCTTCCTTAATACGCTTGGTTAAGTCCTTGCGTACAACTTTTCCAGGATAATGGGTGTTAAGTTTGTGATTGAGGTCGTGCATGGGGGGGAGCTGGGTGAGGTTTATGAAAAGTCGGCAAAATTAAAAGTCGCCAAAATCATTGGCAATTCCGAGACTGATTCTCCATTTTTCTTTGACCAGTTCAGTTTGGTCTTCTTGGTCTTTGATAATTAGGTAACCTTCCGTGGGTGGAACACTTGTGGTTATCATTAATCTTATCTCCATTTCTCGCTCTTTGATATGCTGACTGGTTCTATCTAGGTTGGTGGTGCACTCATCTGTAATTTGAATATTACCTTGAATGTCATACATGGCAACTGTAATCTTACGAGGACGCCATCTTCCTTGTACTGGCTCAGTTTGTAGTATTCTGACCGTAAATCGGTTATTGCTAACTCTTTTATTAGTGCCAATTGTTTCTACTTCCACTTTGCGCGGTAGTCCTTCGTCACCTTTGGCTGATTTTTGCTGATAATAGATTACGGGGACGCAAATTTCCTGTAGGGATGCTCCTCCATGAACAAATCTTGCTCCTCCTCCCTGCACTGCAAATCTTAATGTCCCTCGGGGAACCGCTGCAAATACTTCCTCTTGAACATAGGGGAGTTTAAAATTCTGTAGGGTGTTATCATTCAGTTGTTTACTTGTTAGTAGATAACGACGTGTTTTCTCTAAGATACATTGGTCCGATGGCATGACCAGTTTATCTCTTGGTTCAAGCCCAGGTCTTTGATATAAGAATCCATGGTCTGCTGTAATAATAACATTTTTTCCATTCAGGGAATTACAAATTTTTTTGACTAGTCTTAACAGGTCTTCAATAGCTGTTTGACAAGCCGAAAAAACATGAGATTCACTAGATGCTTGGTCACCAATGGCATCAATTACATTGTGATATATATAAATTAGTCTATTGGGTTGTACTATTTTTTTGGCGTTTTCCGTATTCTTTGTTAATAGCTCTTTAGCTTCTATCACTTTTGCTTGTACAGAGCTGTTTTGATTTAGTACGTTTTCCCTAGTCTTACTGCTTTTCGTACTCATGCTATCTACTAACACATCCTCACTATTTGGTATTAATTCCAACTTAGATCCGGGTAGAAGAGCTGCCATTCCTAGACGGGTAATACTGGGTAAAACACCGAGAACTGGTTCTATTTGGATTTCTCCTCGTAACTTCTGTTGGATTATTTCTACCAGTTCTTTGGCTACCTCATAGCGAAAAGCATCAGAAATAATAACAAATACTCTTTCTTTGTTATTTCGTTGCAGAATGGGTAACACATATCTACGGAAGAATCGCTGTTGGGGGGGGATATCCCTTAGTTCCCAATTGCTATTCTTGCTGAGAACATTAGACCAGGAGGAACCGAGATTTTCCAAAAACCATTGGGTATAAAAGTTGTCTATATCTTCCATTAGTTCTTTAATAATATCCCCTAAAGATTGAGTACTGGCTAAAATGAAGTGGCGATATTCTTGGTCGAACTTATATAGTTTTTCCGTATATTCTTGAAATAGAGGTTTGGGAGTTGACTCAAATCCTTTTGGATATTGTTGTTGTATTTCCCAAAGTGCGATCGCTGATTCTAGAGCTTGATAGACATATTTGTATTTAGAGTACCAAATCAACTCGGAACGAGGTTTTAACCATTGTTTCCAGGATTTTACTTCTAGGGGTACAGTTTCTGGAAGGGAGATTTGTGCAAAAGCAGTGCGGAGGGTTTTTACACAACTACGAATTAACACTTGGTCTATCACTTCAAAACTAGCAGATCTGTATAGAATCTCTGGTGGTTCATTTTCGATGAGGTCAAATATTTGTAATTGTTCGCTAATTTCTTCACTGAGTTTTTGCCAACCTTCGCGATGTTTATCATCGCGCATCCACTGGTCTATGAATGAGTAGGCTCGTTGTCCTGGTTTGATAATTTTATCTGCTATTTTTTCAGTTAATGGTGATTCTTTAATTAGGGTTCGTGAAGATGGGGTATTTAAGGATATACTAAAATGGGTAATGAGCAGATGGGTGAATAGCTTATTTAGGCTAGGAGTATTAGATGAGAAACCAGTGTATTCTTCTACCACATCCCAAAAAGCTTGAGCGGAAACAAATCGCACAATATCTTGCCAGATAGGGTTATCAGACTCTAATAATCCTTTTAGTAATACTTCACGAATTAAAAGATTACCATCAGGAACTTTTAAATTGACTAAAACCGAAAGCATGGCCAGTAGTAGTCCTTTTTCTTCCGTGTCGGGAGAAATAGCCATGGATTGTAAATGACCTATCCGCTTTTTACAATTAAAGAATTTTTTGAGATATTGGCGAATAGTCTCTTCTAAAGAGCGATCGCG
This sequence comes from Cylindrospermopsis sp. CR12, assembly GCF_001432185.1. Lineage (NCBI taxonomy): Bacteria > Bacillati > Cyanobacteriota > Cyanophyceae > Nostocales > Aphanizomenonaceae > Cylindrospermopsis > Cylindrospermopsis sp. CR12. The sequence continues at coordinate 14,828 of NZ_LMVE01000009.1, forward strand.
TAGACCCAGGTCAGCATAAATTAGAGCTGCTGGGTCAGCGGAGAAGGTTAAACTGCTTTTTTCGATATCTAAGAGCCAGTTGTCTTGGGGTTCCGGTGGAGGAAAGGGGGCATAAAGTAAGAAATTTTGCTCAGGTTCTTCAATAAAGAGACGATATTTAAGAGTGAATGGGGTGTCACCCAGTTGAATTTTTTTGACATCATTTATTTCTAACTCCTCAAAAATACTGACAAATTGCCCATCTGGGTCATACCAAAATACAACTCGTCTTTGGTGGTGAGGCCAACGGGAATCTTCTTGAAATAGATTTTGCAGTAGGTTTTTGATACGTGTGATGTTCATGTGTTCATTTTCGTCTCTCTCAATTTTTCCATTGTGATGCTTTTTCTAAGTCAGCAATTTTAAGGTCAGTGCCCTCATAGACTAGTCCTTTGAATTGACAGTAGTTATATGCTACACCATCATCTAAGTCTAGTTTAATTCGAGCATCAGCTAAATGTTGCAGTTTTTCTTGATATTCTGCTAGTTCTGACTGTTGGTCTTGTAATTCTTTGAGACGCTTGGTGGCAATTTTTTTATCTGCATTGTTAGTGCTGATTTCCAGTTGTTTTTGATATTTAGTGATTTCTCCTTGGAGTTTGATTTGTAATTCTAGGACATAGTCTGTGCGCATACGGGAAAGGGTATCTTCCTGGTAGCGGTGTAAATAGATTAAGGCATTAAAGGCTCGTTTTTTCCCGCTAGTGAATAACCAGTATATGGGGCGTTTTTTATAGGTTTGGATATGGTCGGAGATAAATTCTTGTAGGAAGTAGCGTCGGATCCGTTCTCGTGGACTTTCTGAGTTTTTGATGGTGAGGGTGTCAGCAATGAATTTGAGGTTTGCACTCAGGTTATTGGGATCCCAGGCAATTTGCAGGAATTCTTCAAAACGAGTAAGGATGTCATTGGGGAAGTAGGTTTGATCTGTGATGGGGATTATGGCATCATTACTAGCTGGGAATTTTTGGTGTAGGGATGGGTCGAATTTGCTTCCAGCGTGAATGATTCCGGGTTTGTCAAGTCTATATCTACCCATGATACAGCCAATTATGTAGGAAATGAGGGAGCGCATATCTCGTTGTGGGTCTGCGCGGTGGATGGTGACTTGGTCTTCTGGGACTTCTGGTGTGAGTTCTGTTTCTAGTCCGTAGGATTTTATCCAGTATCGGTTATTTTCTTCTTCTAGCAGTTGGAGTTGTCGAAATGCGGTTTCTGTGCGGTTTTGCCAATTGGTGAAGGATGTGGATATATTGGGGGAGTTTTCTCGCAGTAAGGGGTGGGTTTGGAAGTCCCAGGAAGTTTCAAAGTTATCCCAGTCTTCTTTAGCAATGTTAATCGCTTGTTCTATGGATTGATTAAAAACACTATCTTGTAGGGAGGTAATAATAGGTAGGTTAGCAACATTTCCTACTTGAAAATTAAGGGTGGGGTTCATGATTTCCATGAAACTGGAAATCACTTTACTGCATAGGAGTCCCACTAGGTTAATGATTATTTGAGAGTGCGGGAATATGGAAGATCCTCCTACATCAAAAATAAATCCTTTGGGCGAATATCTAACTCCAAAATATGAAGAACTTACAAAAGACCAAGTTATACTTTCTTGAAAATATTTATCTGTGTTTTGGGGACGGGATCTAGCTTTTAGTCCATGTTCAGTGCCAAAATTACGAATCTCGAAACCATCATTTTCCCAATTAACAACATATTCCTGATTGCCATACCATTTTCTAAATTCCCCGCCTTTATTATAGGGAAACCATTTTTTTCCAGATTTTTTTGCCGCTTCTCTGCTATCTAATCCAAAACCTATATTATTAATGTTAACTTCTGTCCATAATCTCAGAAATCTATCATTATTACCAGTTTGCAGTCCAACACATGGGTTAGCAATATCATTCAGGGGTTTGGATTGTTGAAAAATCTCTAAAATCTTATCACTCACCCAATAGGCGATCGCACTTCCTGGAATTTTGGAGAAATCTTGTGATCCAAAATAAAAAACTCCTTTGCTATCTGGGGATTTTAAATTACGAAGATTATTCACACTTGGAAACATTTTTGGTTTTTCACCATTTTCCTCTAGATCTCCGAGTTCAATCCATGTGTATGCTCCAGGAGAATTATGGATATATTTTTTACGTAAACTAAAAGCAGAAGTGCCAAAAGCAATTTTCATCACATTATTATCCATGTGCAGCAATGTCACAATTGAATAATTATTTAATATATGTTTCCTCAAATCTTCATAGCTACTTAAAAACATCCATGATTGCATAACCACCATTGATTTCATTCCCTCATCTTTGGTTATGGTAATCAACCGTTCCATGAAACATGCAAATAAATCACCTTTACTCTTTGTGTAAAATTTATCGACAAAAGTTTTAATTGTCAAGTTAAAACTCCTATTCCCCATATAAGGAGGATTAGCCACAACCACCCAATACTGATTACTCAATAATTCAGCCTGATCAACTAAATGACGTAAAAAACCAACAACTTCCTGTTGAAAAAGAGGATTATCCAATGCTAAATCTGCCAATTGCTTTCTCAAAATCGTGCCATTAAAAGATGGCGGGGTAATCAAACTCCCTAAATTATCTGCATCAGAAAAAGCCTCCACTAGAGGTTGCCAATCCTTCTCAACAACCCCTTGTATGGCTGGTAACTTATACCCCCGTGTACAGCGCACAGTTTTAATATTCAAAGTAGGAGGATTTTTAAAAACACGCTTATTTATAGCCCTTGCCTTCATTAAAACTGCAAAACTCGCTAACTGTACAGCTCTTTCATCTATGTCCAATCCATACAAATTATGAGTTAGGATAAGTCCGGGAATATCCTTTTCCAAATATCCCTGCTCCTTATAAATTTCCACCAATAAATCGAAAGCATAGACCAAAATATGTCCACTCCCACAAGCTGGATCAATTACTGTTAACTCCTCTGGTGTCAAAGAAATTCCTGGACTTACCTTCTTGACGCTGGGGGGTGTTGGGTTCAATAATCCCAACAATGGAGCTGTGTTCCCTGATTGTTCTTCTTGTTCTTCCCCACCCCTGATTTTCTCACCCTCCAAATAATAGGGCATTTTTTCCCGTAAATTTGATTGGGGGTGGTTTTCTAACCATAACCCGCCTAAACTATTTTCTACCATATACTGCACAATCCAACGAGGTGTGAATAGTTGGGTTGCTGCTGGTATATCCTTAGCTTCTATCTTAGATTTGGCTCCAATTACCTGGTCTTTGCGCTCAGAAATATAAAATTGATATAGCCATCCCACTATTTCTATATCTTCCCAATCTTCCTGGGCAATTTCCTTCACCAGTCTCCCGACGATTGAATCTTGACCTAGTAGATTAACTGGCAAAAATAATGCTGGATATCCCGTATCAAATAAAGCTGGTACACTAGAAGACAAGGCCTGACACTGGGCTAATAATAATTGACGGTATAGATATTCATCCGGATTAGTCTGTTTACTTGCTAGATCCTCCCATTTTTTCAGGGTTTCTCGATTAATTCCAGCTATTTCTCCCGTATCTGCTATGGAATCCCTATCTCGCAAAATGTCCGGATCTACCAAACTGCGATCGCTACTACTTAACACCCTTCCGATATAGCCCTTAACCTCCATAAAGCGCAGTGCTACTAATCGGTTAAACCAGGTATAGGCAATTTCCTCAATCAGTATATCCAGAACACTATCAGCTTGTTTAGTTAACTTTTTGTCTAAATTTTTAGATGCTTGTTGTTTTAATAAATATTCTATATGGGAATGTAGTTGTTGATATTGTTTAGCTTCCTCGCTATTGAGAGTTTGCTCCCCACTCAATAAACCTCCCGCAAAGGTCCTTTGGTCAGTAATGGTCTTTTCGGTAATGGTTTTTTCGGTAATGGTAAGTTGGGTAGCACGAGTGCTTACCTGTTCTTTTAGATGGTTCCGTGCCCAAATGGCAAAGTTTTTAATAGTGGTTCTATTCATAACAAAAGTTGAATAAGTAAGTGGGTGGAATTAAATATAAAATGAACGTAGGTTGGGTTGAAGTATGAAACCCAACACCCCCATGGGTCTCGTTACTCGACCCATCCTACAAATAATTGTGCATATCTACTTACTAGTTTTATTTTTGACTTTTCCCTGGTTGAAAACACCAGGGACTCTAGCAAACCAAAAAATTTTTTAAAAAATCTTTATTAGTTTAAACTGCTAACACCAAAGCCATCAACCACAACTTGACTACAAGACTGACCACCACTGGGAAGTAGGAGATCCGCCAGTTTTTGACCAACCTGAGGGCGTTTGATTTTCAGACGAATTTCCGTGGCCAAATTGTTCCTAGAATCGCATTTAAGACTCAAACTGGAAGAACTACCACTGCCAAAAGTTCCTTCAAATGCTGTTTTTACCTGATCTAGGGAGATTGTTTCACCTATGTGCTCAACAAATAAATTTCGCACTTGAGAATCATTAAATTCCTTCAGTAGGTCTACAGATAAATCATAGTAATCATCCGAGTTTCTCCCATCACAGGTTCCATGTTTGATCCATTCATGACGTTCAAGACTAGACTCTCCAAAACCCGGCATTACTTCATCTAATTCATCAGTAGTTTCTCCGTCTACCTCCACTGTGGGTAAATCTTTCCAGTTCCCGGTTTTGTCGTTCTTGATATTACTAGCGGAAACATTACAGTATTCCAACTTATCCGGCCATAATCCATGTAAGGTGAAGTTACTAGCATCGTAGCTGGTTGCTGTTTGTTCCTGACATTCTGCTTTATCCCCATGGGTTTCACAAAATCCAGGTTGCCAGGATAATGCTAAAGTATATTTTTGAGCGCATCCTTTGGTGGGACAATTATCTGCTATTGCAGTTCCTTGATGAGTAAGTAGAAAAGCTAGTACACATGCTATTACTAGTCTTACAGATTGCATAAGTCGTCTAGTCATAAGTTCAGATTCGTTAGAAAACACACAAAATTTATCACATTATATTTATCACATTATTTTGGCATCATCTCTCCAAACGGATTCTGTAACCTGTTTGAATCTGTTTGAGAAATTCCTCCCGCAATACTCCCAGATACACCTCCACATCTTCTTCATTTTCTAGCACTTTGCTGGGAGTAAATCTCCCCAACTGAATAAAAGTGATGGGTTTTACTTGCTCTGGTATGTGGTTTGCTGTATGATATGATTTGCCCAATTTTTCTTGAACTTTTTGAGCTTCAGCATCTATTTTCTTCCATAACTGGTTTGTCTTGTCGCTTAATTCGCTCCGATGGGCGATCGCTGAATCAATAGTTTTGATTTCCGATGGGTGAAAATTGTTTATCTCCTGGGTGATCTCAGAAATTTCATTGACAATCGCTGGGTATTGCTCCTGAATATAATCGCGTATTTCTTTTTCTTGGTTTTCCATTTCCCGATGCAGTTCTCCAATCTTTTGTCGGAGGATTTCCTGTATTTTTTGCTGCACTGGTTTCAGCAAATTTGGCAACAGCTGTATTTTACTGGTTGGGTCATCCATATTGAGAATTTCCTCAACTGATTTTACCTGCTCCAGCAGTTCCTCTTCCTCAATATGGCGCAATTCTGGTTTCAACTCTTTTAAACTCTGTTGAGCTTCTTGAAATATTTTCAGTTGTGAGGTGAAGAAAGACCTTAACTTTTGTAAGTCATCAATATATTCTTCCAGGTCATCCCGACGACCACGAACAAGCTGAAAAAACTCCTGTTCATGAGAGTTATCCGTTCTTAGCTCTTCTAGCATGGCTATGTGGTCTTTCAGCAAATTCCCAAATGGTAATTGCTGTTCTTGAGTCAGTTTTAACCATTCTTTTAACCTTTGAACATGTTGCCATAAAAGTTCTTCATAGGTTTGAAATAATTTGCCACTTTCCGTAGGTATGTCTAGTATATTCTTATCAAGTAATTGACTAGCTAAGTCTCTAGCCACCTTTAAACTAGCTGGATCAATGGTACTAGCCAATCTCACAATATAAGTTTCTTTACCATCGCGAGAAAGTAACTTATCTATTAGTCCTTCCTCTTGTAGATTGACCTTATTTTGTGCGTGTCTCAATTCAACTACACCTGCATTAGCCAACTCTGCCATTATCCCTAGGGTGTCTAGCTCTGACCAACCATAGGGAGTACAGGTAAATTTATCTATTAAAGATTTAATCGTAGTTGGATGATATTTATTTTGACTATGCAAAAAAGATTCCATGTCTTTTCGTGCGGATATATTAACGTCCTTAACCACCTCTCCATCGGTGGTCTTTTCTTGGATATGACGAGTTAAGGCATTTTTCACCTGATCTGAATTTTCAAATCCACTATCGATGTATTTTAACTTGCTGTAGGCATTGTTAATTAAATAGGTAAGAGCTTGTTTTAATAACTCTGTTGCAAATTCAGTTCGAGTAATTTCTACTTTATTGCCATAACTAAACACATCCGCACTGGCAATAAGTTTTTGTAGGCTATCTTTGATATTTTTCTCCCGCTGTGTATTTTCATCTTTCCGTGCTGTTATAATCTTTTGAATACTGGGACTAAGATTACTACCGGCTTTTTGGCGCAAATACTGATCGGTTTGACTAAACGTCTCTAAGTCTTGCAAAAGGTGATCCTCATTCCCTAGCCTAATTAATAACTCTGGACTTGACTGGGTTGTGATTAGACACTTTGTATTGTTCTCAAATTCAGCATAGTTTTCCCCATAGGGAGTAATAATATGCACAGTTAGTTCTTGTAATTTCTTTCCATGATCACGCTCATCTAACTTTCGATTGAATGAATACTTACGTTTACCAAATTTGAATTCCCTATCAGTCAAAATTGATTCCCACACCCACTCTTGCAGTTTTTTGTAAATCTCCCCTGGGTTTACCCTTGTGTTTTTAATTTCTTTACCAATATCTTGCTCTTCGTTTGTAAGAAATATGTATTCATCTGTATTACGCTGAATTAGGGTTTGTTTTTCCAATCTTCCCAGGGCTTCTGCTACTTGTTTTTTCAAGCCTAGTCTATCTTCATCTATGTCGGTTAAACTCAAAGTCGTTAAGTTTTCTAAGTTTGCCCTAATCTCTTTAATATATTTAATCATAAATAGGGTTTTTAAGAGCTGAATATCAAACTCCTTTAGTTGGGGATTATTCGTAGCCTGGGTAATCACCTGACTAATAACACTATCCAAAAAACCCTCAATGGCCAAATAAAAAGTATGAAAAGGAACTAACTTACCCAGGGATTGTGCGGAAATTGCTTGGGAAGCAACCTGAAAAGCGTCCAGCAAGGAGCGTTCTCCCGATGCTAAATGTTTACCCGCAGAACCCATTAACCGAATTTGGGTAAATACCTTCTGCAACAGATAAAACTGATAGGGAATAAACGGATAAGCTGCCACAAAATCCTGTGCATCTTTATACCCTGGCATATCCGCAGAGTCCCTAAAGGTGATTTGGTTTCTGAGAATGGCAATTTTTTCTGTATATAGGACTTCCAAACGTTTTTTAGCTTCGTCAGTTTTAGACAATAACCGTAATTTAATTACCTCATCAGTATTAGCAGAAGATAAATTCAGGGGACGATGAAAACGTCCAATAATTTTAGAGAAGTCTTCCCCCTTGATTTTGTTTTTGGTGATTTCATCCATAGCTTCTTGGGATGTGACCAGCACCCAAGCTCTTCCCTGACAATGGATACCCAAATCTTCCACTACTGTTTGCAGATTGAGCATTAATTTGGTATCTTCGCCAATATACTGACCTACCTCATCTACCATAAAAACTAGGCGATGTTTTGGTCCCTTGGTGTGTAAATACTCTTTAACTGTTTTGGCAAACTCTTCTGGACTTAAAGTATATTTCTCATTGAACTCTAATAGGCGATTAGCCTGTTCTCCACTCATTCCTGTGCTAACGGTTAGAGCAGCAACAATATCATCTTGATAAAAAGCCCAAGCTTCTCGAGTTTCTTCCCAGGATTGGTTGGTTTGGCGATAAAAAGCCTCTTTAAAGGGCTGATACTTACCTTTACTTTCTAATTGACGTTCAAACCGGGCAATTTCCGGTGTTGTGCCAAAATATCCCAAATGGTCGTCAAAGACTTTTTGGAATACCTTGGTAATGTTTTCTTTGTCATTTTTATTATTGGCATCGGCCTTAGAATCAATATTAAAGAGAATTACATCACAATGAGTTTGTGCTGCTAAGGCAATATTTGCCAACAGGGATGGGTCGGGAATTCTTTGGGAATCGAAGTAATCTAAAGCCCGATTATTTCCCACCGAACGATTTTCTAGTATATAGGAAAGTATTTTCAAAAAATGAGATTTACCAGAACCAAAGAATCCGGAAATCCACACACCCATCTTATCCGTGGGACTTTCAATTGATTCAGCAAATCTGCCAAAAAAGGTATAAAAATGCTTTTTGAGTTCTTCGGTAACTACATACTCTTCTAACTCTTGACGGATATTAGTATCATCCTGCTGTCCCACCTTGATGACACCATTAATACTGCGGTTAATATCCTTGGCAAACAGTTCAGCAATGTTCATAGACAGCTCCATGATGTGGTATTAAAGCAAAAGCTCGATAATAGTTATCACTTTTAAAGGTATTAAATAAACAGAGTTCTTGACCATCATAGGATCCGGGAAAGAACAGCACTAAGGGAATGTGGTCAAGATAAGGTTGTAGACCATTCAAAATACTGTGGGATCTAATTAGGGGCCAACTCGCTCCAACTCCAGTCAGGAATACTAATTGTTCGTTCCCTTGGAGATGGTTTTGGATCTGAGTAATCACCTTTTCGGGTCGAACTATAGGTTGGATTTTATTCCAGAGAGATTTGTGTCCTTCTTTCGCTTCTACAATAAAAGCTTTATTGAGAATTCCTTTTTCTTGTAATATCTCTAGGATTATATTATACAGATTGAATTCTTTGACGACTAGATTTATTGGATCCCTAGTTAACTGCGAAATAAGTATTTTAGTATATTCTTGGACATATAGTTCATCTTCTGGAGCATAATCAAAAACGTAGAAACCAATCTCATTGCCAATACCACGATTGCCCAACAGTCGGGAGTCTTGTAGTTTAGGTAGTAGTTGATTTAATCGTTCCTGAATACTCAATTTAGACATCTGTTTAGGTTAGCAGCACTCAAGAGCTAGTATAACAGGCGATCGCATTTTTGAGGAGGGGCTATTATATTTTATGTTATGTTTTATCCAGATAGGTTTGCAGACCATAGCGTGGTTCTTATGAAGCATCAATTGGCAAAGCTTCTTTTTGATAGAGAAGTCAAAGCGCTAGGATCATTCAACCAGTTAGGTTTATAGACCGTAGCGCGGTTCTGTAGTAATATCCACTTACCAGGATGCTAATCTACCCCTCTTATAGGGTACACCGGTAAAAGGTTGAAAACCAGTCATGGGATAAGCATCATCGGTGGGGCTGAATATGCGCATAAAAGCTTCACTGAGAAATTGAACAACTCTAGAAAGCGATTTGGAGATCATCATAAACTTCGACTCCTTATTATTATGCTATTTATCTGATGTACCTGCAGTGTAATTCCAAATCTTGGGACTGACTCATTTTTGTAATATATATACAAGTAACTCAACTTTTCTTAAAAGTTCAATTGGAGTAGTTTTAGGTAAGTTTTATTGGTATAAAATAAACTTGAGAATATTTTCTCGTAAGAAAATATAGTCATCCACCTTATGAGTAGAAAACCAGAGAAATGTCGATTTTAGAAATCAAGCTACCCATTCATGAAACTTTTCAGAGTACAGTTCAAGGTGAAGGATATTGGACTGGTTCTTTAGTAGATTTTATTCGCTTGTCTGGTTGTCCATTGAGCTGTCCTTGGTGTGACACTGGTTATGCGGATGGTGGGGCAAACTTACGACGATTTGAGCGTACCATTGGTGAGCTTCTAGCAGAACTAAAATCTCCGAGAATAGTTATTAGTGGTGGAGAACCATTCATTCACAAGCATTTACCTGAATTAGTTGAGGCCTTGTTAGATGCTGGTAAACAAGTTAATATTGAAACATCAGGATCTTTTTGGAAAGAAGTTCCTTTATCAGCTTGGATCACCCTATCTCCCAAGGAACATATTAACCCTAAATATCCAGTACAGAATCAGTTTTGGAGTAGAGCTAATGAAGCGAAAATAGTTATAGAAACTGGTCAGGAAATTGATTTTTATCAAGAACATTTATCCGCACACCCTGATTTGTGTGTTTACCTACAACCTGAGTGGAATAGTTCATCAAAATCACTGGCTCTGATTTTGCAGTTATTACAACAAAAACCCGATTATAAACTTTCTTTACAAACACACAAATATATAGGTTTACAATGAGTAGGTTTTTTGAGTAGGTTTTTTCTCCTAACACTTTATAAAGTTATAAAGGTTCAATAGACTTACTTACGAGTTAGAATAAAATGCGATCGCTTAACGCGTGACTCAAAAAAATGTGGTAATTATCAGGTGGGAATTTGAAAATAGAGTTCCCAAGAACCGTTTTTGTGTGTTTTACAGTTTTAAGATCCCAATATCATTGCTCCTGATTTTTTATTTGGTTGACACCCAATTGAGATAGAATAACTGCCAAGTGCTGTAGTGTCTCTGGTGAAAGTCCTTCTACGAGGTCCTGAGGAGAATATTGCTTTAACAGCTCTTTTGGAGAATATTGCTTAATCTCTTCGAGAGAATATTGCTTCATCTCTTTTGGAGAATATTGCTTAATCTCTTCGAGAGAATATTGCTTTAATACCTCCTCAGTCGGTATCTCTCTCAAGTGACTTATTACAAAATCTTTTTTGAATTGCTCTAATGTGTATGTCATTGGCAGTTTCTCCTTTATGTAAAACTCATACAGTTGTTGCATTAATATGCTATACTCGCTCTTGCGATAACTTTCTTGATAATGGCTAATCGCTTCTTCCACCACTTCTGCTCTCGCACTAAACAGTCTCCACAACTCATTGTTGGCACTTTTGGGTATTTTCGACAGCACTATCAGTCTCACGTTCATAGTAACACATTCTATATCATAAACCCCTTCACTGACAGTTTTCCATTTTAATCTCCCCATTAATTGGGTCGGTTCGTGGGTTGTTAATCCGTACAGTCTGTAATCCTCCTCTGGTAGCAGGTTCGACAAGGATTTACTTGTTTGCTTCCGATAATTGACATAGTGTCCTATTAATTCCATTAGTGACCAAACTGTGAATGATTCATGAATGGATTTATAGCTGATTAGGTTGTGTTTAGACATGTTTTCTAAACCTGCTGGATACAGATTAAATCCGCTGTCTTTATATCTCTTAATGATTATAATGTCTAGCAGTTGTTTTCTGATGGTTAGATCCTTTTCTACTTCTACCTCATAAGGGCTATTATAGAAGTGGACGGTCATAAACATTCCTAAAAGGCGGTGCCAGTCTCTATTTGGGGTGTCCTTTTTTTTCTGAGGTTTGGATTTTTTACGTACCATAACCGGACTGTTCGCATAATTTATTAGATGTGGGTTAATTACCCCATGTCAATATAGTATCAGAAATTATTAAGTGGCTCAGTGGAATTAAATATAAGATTAACGTAGGTTGGGTTTCGTATTAAACTCAACCCAACCTTGTATCTGGTAACTCATCTTCTACAAGACGCAGACGGGGATAAAAGTAGCAAATGAAAGTAAAAAGGATGCTAAATAGGCCCATGATGACGAACATTAAACCAATACCGCGACCATGGCCAATACCAATTATTTGTCCAATGGTGTTTGCTGCTGGTCCGTCAGCTTGCATAAAGGGTTCAAATAGTTGATCAGCTAGTGGTCCTGCTAGCAGAAAAGAAAGGGGTAGAAAACCTTGAGTAACTGCTATGCGGAAGGCAAAGACTTTTCCTTGCACTTCTGGAGCAACTTTCTTTTGATAAATTACCTGGATTGCACCATTAACAATGGGGACCATAAGAAATATAAAGAAATCGGAGATGGTAAACAGAATTGGGTTAGGACGTAACCCGGCTACAATATAGAATATACCTAAGAAAAACATCGAGGTAAAGATGAGGTTGATTTGGTGTTTTGGTCCTCCCCAGATGCTGATGATAAAACTGCTAACTAACATTCCAGAGCTTGCTATGGAAGAGATTGTACCTAGTGCTTCTGTTGAAGCAAAGGAAAGAACTAGAGGTGTGGTGAGAGCTTCAGCACCACCAATAAGAAAGTTGGTGATTGCAACAAGAAAGACTAGGCCAATTAGTCCAGGTCTCTCGATAAAATAATGCCATCCAAAGGATAATTCTTGCCAGAATGAAGAGAATAAACCAGCTTCCTCGGTTTCAGTTTCTTTGGTTTTAACTTCGGGGAAATTCACGACCAATAAGCAAAGCAAGGCAAAACACAAAGTACATAAATCAATGAGAACCACTCCGGGAATTTCAACGCTCACTAAGAGTACAGTTGCTACCACTGGTGAGAGAATTTCTGCAACAGCTAATCTAATTTGGGTCATGGAACTGGCGCGACCCAGTTGTTCTTTATAAGCAGTGAGATACTTATTGCCTGGATTATCTTCGCGGACAATTACTACTACCTGCTTCACTTGGGCATGTTGGGTTAATACTGTCTCAATTTCTCCTAGTTCTATGCGGAATCCGCGAATTTTAACTTGGTGGTCGATGCGTCCTATAAATTCAATGTTTCCATCGGGTAAAAAGCGTGCCAAATCTCCAGTTTTATAAAGACGTTCTCCTGGAACAAAGGGATTGTTAATAAACTTTTCTGCTGTCAATTCGGGACGATTTAAGTAACCTCTTGCTAAACCTGTACCCCCAAGGTAGAGTTCTCCAGATACACCTATGGGAACCGGTTGCAGATAGCGGTCAAGAATGTAGACTTGGGTATTGGCGATCGCCCGACCAATGGGAACTGTTTCTGCTTTTGGTTCTATTTGCTGGATATAATAACAGGTAGAAAAGGTTGCATTTTCAGTGGGCCCGTAAGCGTGCAACAACTTTTGCGGACCATCTACTGCTAACAATTGTCTGACCGATTGAGTATGAACTGCTTCACCGCCAAATAATAAGTAGTGTAAATGTCGAAATGCCATCGGTACTTGTTGAACCATTTGGTTAAATAGTGCGGTCGTGATAAACAAGATGGTAATACCGTGGGTTTGTAAGCTACTGGCAAAATCTCGTGGTGATAGTATGGTTTCTCTATCGAGAATTACGAGTTTTGCACCATTGAGTAATGCTCCCCAAATCTCAAAGGTAGCAGCGTCAAAGGCAGTATTAGAAGCTTGTGCAATTACATCTGTCGGTTGCAAGTTTACATAGTCAGTATTGACTACTAACCGCACTACCCCGCAATGAGTAACCATCACACCTTTAGGTTGACCCGTTGACCCTGATGTGTAAATAACATGAGCCAAATTATCCGGGGTAGTATCCCAGTTCAAGTTCTGTTGGTTCCTTTGGGCAATGATGGACCAGTCCCGATCTAAACAAATCTGCTCAACATTGGTCAGTTTTCCCCCTAGCTGCTGTTCTGTCAAAAGTAAAAAGGCTTTTGCATCTTGCAGCATAAATGTCAAGCGATCGCTCGGATGGCTAGGATCCAATGGTAAATAAGCACCTCCAGCTTTCAGGATCCCTAGCATGGCGATGATGATTTTAGGCGATCGCTCTAAATAAATTCCCACCAAAGTTTGTGCACTAACACCCAGAAACTGCAAATAGTGGGCTAGTTGATTGGCTTGATTATTTAACTCCCGATAGGTAAGTTGTTGATTTTCCCATTGGATAGCGATCGCATCTGGTGTTCTTTCTACTTGTTGCTCAAATAATTGATGAATACATTGGTGAGGATAATCAGTTTGTGTGTTATTCCATTCCACAAGTAGCTGATGTTTTTGCGCTGCTGAGAGTAATGGTAATTCTCCCACCTTTTCATCAGGATTACTAACAATAGACTCCACCAAAGTTTGAAAATTATCTACCATGCGGGCGATGGTTGTGGTGTCAAACAAATTGGCGTTATATTCAAAGGCTCCTATGAGTTCTAAATTTACTTCTTGCATCGACAGGGTCAAATCAAAAGTCGCTCCTGCTGTAGGTCTATTTAATTCAATTTGGGTTACATTCAGACCTGGTAAGTTGAATTTTTCCAAGGGAGAATTTTGCAATACAAACATTACCTGAAACAGGGGACTGAGATTTTTGTGCCGTTTGGGTTGTAGAGCTTCAACTAGGGTATCAAAAGGTAAGTCTTGATGAACATAAGCATCAAGAGCAACCTGTCGCACCTGGGATAATAGTTGTTTAAACGTAGGATTGTTTTCTAAGCGAGTACGTAAAACTAAAGTGTTGACAAAAAACCCAATTAATGACTCGAGGGCTTGACGATTGCGGTTAGTAATAGGGGAGCCAATAACAATATCTTCTTGGCCAGTGTAACGATAAAGAAAGGTGACAAAAGCTGCTTGCAGCGTCATAAATAGAGAAGTACCCGACTTCTGACTTAATATTTTCAGTTTGTTAGTCAGGTCATTACCCAATCTAAACCGGTGGATACTACCGCGAAATGTTTGAACAGCGGAACGGGGGTAATCTGTTGGTAATTCTATGATTGATGGAGCGTCTGCTAACTGTTGTTTCCAATAGCTTATCTGGGTATTGATAACATCATTTTGCAGCCCTTGACGTTGCCAGTAAGCATAATCTGCATACTGAACTGGCAAGTTTGCCAGGGGAGAATTTCCATATAAACTCGACAATTCCTTGAAGAAAATTGCTACTGACCAAGCATCCGAGATTATGTGGTGCATGGTGACTAGCAAAATATGGGAATTTGATTCCAGGCGAATCAGTTTTACTCTTAGTAGAGGGGCTTGGCTTAAATCAAAAGCTTCTGTATATTCAGCGGTAATTAAGCGTTGTAATTCTGCCTCTCTTTCAACTTCTGCTAGGGTTTGTAAATCTACTAATGGTAAGGTGAATGATAAAGTTTCTGCAATAAATTGCACTGGTTTTCCTTCTGATATACCAAAAGAAGTACGCAGGGTTTCGTGACGTTGAATAATTGACTGCACTGCTTGTTGAAGTGCCATTAAATTCAGGGAACCAAATAAGTGCAAAGCTCTGGTAATATTGTAAGCTGCATTTGCTCCTTCCATTTGGTCAAGAATCCAAAATCTCTGTTGAATCAAAGATAAAGGTGATTCTGCAGTTCGGGAAACTGGCTGTAAAATTGGGAGGGAATTAGTGGGATGAAAATCATCCTGAAAAGTTGTAACTTTTTCGCTTAAACTAGCTATAGTTGGCGCTTCAAATAAAATGCTGATGGATAGCTCCAAAGATAGGGCTTCGCGCAATCTTGATACAACTAAACTGGCAAGTAGAGAATGTCCCCCCAATTCTAAAAAGTTGTCATAAATGCCTACTTTCTCCAGTCCTAAAACTTCTCCCCAAATGTTAGCTATTAGTTCTTCTTGGGGGTTACGGGGTGCAACAAAGTTACTAATTCCAGCAGATAGATTTGGTACGGGTAAATTATTCCTGTCTAACTTTCCGTTGGGTAATACTGGCAGTTTTTCTATCAACACAAAGGCATTAGGAACCATATAATCTGGTAGTTTATGCTCTATAAAGTTCCGAATTTCTGCCAAGTCTAAGGTTTGAGTGTTAGGGACGATATAGGCAACCAAGCGCTGATCTCCCGGTATATCCTCTCGGAGGCTAATTACACCTTCTCGAACTGAGGGATGCAGTTTTAATATGGCTTCAATTTCTTCCAGTTCTACGCGCATCCCTCGGATATTTACCTGAAAGTCAATCCGACCAAGAATTTCTAAAGTACCATCTTGGCAGTGTCGAGCTACATCCCCGGTTTTGAAAAGTTTTTGCTGGGGATTAAAGGGATTATTAATAAATTTTTCAGCATTGGCTTGGACGCGGTTTAAATAACCACGTGCTAATGTACCACCAGCTATGTGCAGTTCTCCAGATTCTCCATTTTTCACCGGTTCCAGTTGGGAGTTGAGGACGTAAACCTGTTGCATGTCTTGGAGGGGATTACCAACGGGAACATATCCTTGTTCAATATCGCAGTTTTCAGGAATGGGATAAAAAGCATTACCAATAGTTTCCGTTTGACCTAGGATATTAAAAAATTGAGGTGGAGTTTGAAATAGGTTACGTAATTTCTTAATTAGTTGATAAGGTAGTAACTCCCCGCCAAATATGAGGTATTTTAGCTTTGATTCCCCTATAGCTACTGTATATTTTTTGTCTAAACTTTCCAAAGCCATGAGTCCATAACGCCACACCGAGGGCACACCATCACAGATAGTGACCTCTTGTGTTTCAATTAGTTCAAATAACCTAAGGGGATCTCGGGTTTTTTCACGGGTAGCAATAACAACAGCTGCGCCTTGGGATAAGGGTAGGAATAGTTGTCTGACTGAAGCAGTAAATGAGAAAGATGCTGTATGCAGGTAAATATCTTGGTTATCAACCGGGATTATTTTAGTTATACCCTGGAGATAATTCACAATACTGCTATGGGGCATTTGTACTCCTTTTGGCTTACCAGTAGAGCCAGAAGTATATATTAAGTAGGCCAAATTATCTGGTGTAACATCACAACTGGGATTATCTTCACTTTGTTGCTCAATTTTTTGCCAGTCCGCATCTAAACATAAAACCGTGGCGTTGATAATAGGCAGCGCCTCTAAACACTGATTTTCAGTTAAAACTACCTTTGGCTTGGCATCCTCTAGCATAAATGCTAGCCTTTCCTGGGGATAAGCAGGGTCCAAAGGAACATAAGCACCACCCGCTTTGAGGATACCCATAATTCCAATAACTATTTCTATGGAACGAGTTACACAAAGACCTACAAACACCTCTGGTCCTACACCAATCGATTGCAAATAATGCGCTAGTTGATTGGCTTTACAGTTTAATTCTCCATAGGTCAACTGCTGATTTTCAAAGATTATTGCCACTGCATCAGGCGATTTTTCTACTTGCTGCATAAACAGCTCGTGAACAGACTTGTTTTGAGAATATATCATACTATCAGATTAGTATTAACTTATATGTAATATAGACGGGACTACAATTGATCACTGGAATTCAGACTGTGGTTTGATTGATTTGCTTGATTTGCTGCAAAATTGATTTAAATGGTTGTAAAAATATATTGGAGACACTATTAAATAAATTGGATTCTCCATTAGCCAAACCAAAATTCAGTTTTTCATAACTAGTTGGGATATATAAAGAGCCAAAAATCCAGTCCCAAATTCCAAAAATATAACCAAAGTTTTTATCATAATGCTTTGGATCCACACTATGATGAATTTGGTGTTGTGCTGGACTGATAAAAATGTGGCTAACCCATTTGGGGTAAGCTAACCAGATATGAGAATGACGCAAGTTATATCCAGCTAAATAAAAGATAAAGAGATCGAGACTAACTCCACAAACTAATAGACGTTTTATTTCTGTACCAAACAAATAGCTCCAGATACCAGTTCCTAAACCCGTGGCTGTAGTAATGATTATTATTCCCACAAGCAACTCAACTGGGTGGGTTCGATATACAGTCAAAGGTGTGATCACTTCAGCAGAGTGATGCACCTTATGAAATTGCCATAAAGTCTGGTTTTTGTGAGAGAGATAATGGTAGAAAAAATTAGCGAAGTCAGCCAATAATCCTATGAACAAAGTAAATATTAAGTTATGCCAGATATGGGCGTTAGAAATAGCCCAGGGTGCTGTAATATTGGTTATTTCTGTCAGAGCTTTGTTAGTTATATCCGCAATGTTATCTAAATATATTGCTATTGGCTCTACAAAAACTATTTCAAATAAGGCAATGGCAAAAAAGTATTTGTACTGAGTAACTGATGAGGGATGTGTGTAGACTTCTTTGGGTAATATGTATTGCAAAAAGGAACTGAGCAATGATTCC
>NZ_LMVE01000010.1:0-1923 GCF_001432185.1 Cylindrospermopsis sp. CR12
AGGGAGTGCTTCGCAATCGTTTATCAACACATTCAGATTTTTCCGTTGAGAAGGAACCGGGGGGATTCATGAATGTGATGACTCGTAGGGAATGCAATGCGATCTCCCGTAGGGAGTGCTGCGCAATCGCCAGTCGGGAGTGCTTCGCAATCGCCTGTGTCCATGTTCAAATTTTTCCCTTGAGAAGAATCCCAGAGAAAGTTCCTAAATGCAATCACCTCTCAATACATTCAGAATTTTCCCTTGAGAAGGAATCGGGGGGAACACTGAATGCGAGATCCCGTAGCGAGTGCTTCGCGATCTCCCAAAGGGAGTGCTGCGCAATCGCCCTCCAAATATCCCAAAACCCTTGAAATAACTGATTTATCCTTTGACGAAAAACGTTTACCGTCAATCTTTTACCAACCGGGAACCGAACATGAAACGTGCCTAGAGGAGAGCGATCTCCCACAGGGAGTGCTTCGCAATCACCCGTAGCAAGATCTCACTACTAACTTATGAATGGAACTTGAATAAAGACAAAACTTGTTGACGTTAAATATCTTACTCATTACCCTGCGGTTATTTCTATTATTTGCTCTTTTGTGGATAAGAAAGGTCATGTATAATTTACCTCGATAATTTGGTTACGGATTTAAGACAATGAAAAAATTTCTCACATTAGCGCTGATACTGACTTTGTTTCTTGTTTCCTCTTTTAGCCTTGGCACTAGTCCTAGTTATGCTTATAGCCGATCTGATTTGGAGAGACTTTTAGAAACTCGTAAGTGTCCAGAATGTGAACTCAGAAATGCTGACCTCTCTGATGCTGACCTAAAAGGTGCTAAACTCAAAGATGCTGACCTCTCTTATGCTTACCTCACAGGTGCTAACCTCAGAGGTGCTGACCTAAAAGGTGCTGACCTCTCTGATGCTGACCTAAAAGGTGCTGACCTAAAAGGTGCTGACCTCTCTGATGCTGACCTAAAAGGTGCTAAACTCAAAGGTGCTGACCTCACAAATGCTGACCTCTCTCGTGCTGAGGTGGCAGGTAGTAGTTTCAAGAATGCTAAGCTGGACCGTAAATGGCAATTTCTCCAACTATACGATAGATAAATAGAAAAAACCGGTTGTGCTGTACCTACCTTGAATTGATTCCCGGTCTCCCCCACGGACAGTCTCCAGGCGTGGGTTAACTCAAACAAATCACGGGTGATTCCATAGTTATCGCTTAGTTTTCTGCGAACAAAACTGGCGAGATACCACAGAGAGTGCTTCGCAATCGCCGCTCAACACATTCAGGTTTTTCCCTTGAGAAGAAACACGGGGAACCCTGAATGCGAGATCCCGTCGGGAATGCTTCGCAATCCCCCTCCAAATATCCCTACCGCCTTGAAATAACTGATTCATCCTTTGACGGAAAACGTTTACCGTCAATCTTCTACCAAACGGGAACCGAACATGAAACGTGCCTAGGGAAGAGCGATCTCCTGTAGGGAATGCTGCGCGATCGCCCATAGGAAGTGCAATATTAGTAAAACACATGTTGTGTGTTCAAGCCATCCACTTACAGCAAAACCAGTCAGTTTTCAACTGACTTGCGCTTTGAGACCGGGAATTGATTCCCGGTCTCCCCCACAGACAGTCTCCAGGTTGCTAGTCCTTCGCGATCTCCCATAGGGAGTGCTGCGCAATCGCCCCTCTCCACATTCAGATTTTTCCCTTGAGAAGGAACTAGGGGATAATGTCTAAGAGCGATCTCGCGTAGCGAGTGCTTCGCAATCGCCCTGAAATCCCATCACTCATTCCCAATAACAGATTCACAGTTTTCCCTTGAGAAGATGCAGGGAGGCGATCTCCCTGAAATCCCATCACCTATTCCTAATAACAGGTTCACGTTTTTCCCTTGAGAAGAATCTGAGGTGCGATCTCCCGTAGGGAGTG
>NZ_LMVE01000011.1:0-115795 GCF_001432185.1 Cylindrospermopsis sp. CR12
ATTTTTGCGGTCAAACCATTAACATTTAGCTGTGCAGGAACGGTAAATAGTAGCTTTGTGAAAATGAGTGATTTTATTAAAGACTATAAACCAGCGGGAATTCAAGAAATAGAAATTTCTGTGACAGAACCCATGGACTATAGGAAGTTATTTACAGCTATTCCCCTAGTAGCCAAATTACCTATGTATATCAACCATATAGCCACAATTAGCTTAGAGGAGCAGTTTTTGAGATTGGAGTACCAAGGACCAGAGAAAGGATTTAAAGTTTTTCAGGGAGTGCTTAATAGTTTTTTAAATAATCCCCAGGTGAAAGCAGATCTACTATTGAAATTGGAGTTTAAATTTTTGTCACCAATTATGGTAGAAGGGGGAGAAATAAGAGATCTTAAAAAAGCGCTGGAACGGAATCCAGTAGACAATTTGAACTTAGTTGCCAAAGTTACCTATTAAGAGTTTTCACATGCAGGAATTTCAGTTGCGAATAGTGCCCACGGATAATAATAACTTTGCTGTTGAGTTATATCAATGTGCCTATAAAAAAGCAGGAGAAAAGAAACGTCCTGCTGCTAAACGAATTGGCAGGTTAAAAAGTAGTATATTAGTACAGGTTCGGGAGATGGTTTATGATTGTTTGAAAGCGAATAACTACGATCCAAAGACTTTAACCCATAATAGACAAGCTCATTATGTATTAAACGAGGAAACGGGAGTGAACCTAGCTTTATTATTTCAGACTATACAACCGCTTTCAAAAGTAGAAAGAATAAGTAATATTGCTCAGGGAATACAAGCTATGAGTTATGAAGAATCTCATTATTGGTTTGCTAAAGTTAGTAATGGGAAACGTAGCCAAGCTTTAAGAGCTATTAGGGTTTTGTTGGGTGACTAGATTACAAGTAAATCGAGCGATTGCGCAGCACTCGCAACCTGGAGACAGGGAATTCATTCCCTGTCTCCTCCTACGGTTTGAATCCTTCCGTGGGTCCACCAAATGTTTTCCAAGCTGGTAAACCCCCGGAAATAATCCCTACATTCCTAAATCCAGCTGACTCCAAAATATTAGCTCCTTGGGTGGCGTGCATATCATTTTCACCGTAAACGTAAATTTGACGGTCTTGATGTATACTGGATTTAGCACGTTCGGCTAAATTTCCCAAAGGGATGGAAATCGCTCCGGTTATTCGATGATGATTATAGGTGGGGCGATCGCGCAGGTCAACAATTGTTAATGCGGGCTGTCCCCATCGCAAACGGGCTATCAATTCACTAGCTTCAGCAGTTAAATTACTCATAAGCTGGCTTTGCTTATAACTTTAAACGCAATCTATCAGAAATAATTTTCTAGTTCTGTTTTTTTTGCTATTAATTGAAATTCCTCTAATTGTCAGTTACACTATCTATGATTCAATCTTTGCCAACGGAAGTAGTTTATTTAATCACAGCGGGAGAAGTAATTGATAGTCTAAGTGCTGTCGTTAGGGAGTTGGTGGAGAATTCCCTGGATGCAGGTGCAACACGCATAGTTATTTCCCTGTATCCAGAACAATGGCGAGTACGCGTCACAGATAATGGTTTGGGAATGAGTCTGGAGGATTTAGAACAAGCTGCGATCGCCCATAGTACAAGCAAAATTCACCATGCTGCTGATTTATGGAAAATTAAAACTTTGGGGTTTCGTGGTCAAGCACTACATAGCTTAACTACCTTGGGGGAACTGGAAATTTTCAGTCGCTGTGCAGGAGAAAACCAAGGATGGCGGGTGGTTTACAATAAAAATGGCAATGTGACTAAAACGGAAGTAGTGGCGATCGCACCTGGTACTGTAGTAACGGTGGATAATTTGTTTGGTAACTATGCTGAACGTCGACAAGGATTACCAAATAAAAATCAGCAGTTAAAAAAAGTCCAAGCAACAATCCAGCAAATTGCTTTGTGTCATCCCCAGGTAACCTATCAGGTATGGCAAGATAAAACGGAATGGTTTACAATTTACCCAGCACCTGCTGTGGAAAGAATAATCCCGCAAATTCTCAATCAAGTTAAGCCAGGTGATCTAAAAGGAATAAATTTAACAATACCAGAATTAGACTCGACAATTAACTTAGTAGTGGGCTTACCCGATCGGTGTCATCGACACAAACCTGACTGGGTGAAAATAGCCATTAATGGTAGAATAGTCAAGTCACCAGAGCTAGAAGAGGCGGTTTTTGGAGCATTTTATAAAACCCTACCACGCGATCGCTATCCAGTTTGTTTTGTACATTTGACTATCCAACCGGATCAAATTAACTGGAATCGCAACCCTGCCAAAAACGAAATTTACCTGAACAAAATGACTTATTGGCAACAAAAAGTTACCGAGAGTATTGATCAAGCACTTAGCATTGCTAGTTCTACTATCAAAGAGTCGGTGCAGACAGGTAGGATAACCAATTTATTCAAATTGGCTGAAACCAAGGGTGATTATAATTTTTCCCATTCCAACCCAGAAGAGAACAAAGGATCAAATTTAATAGACTTAAAAGTAATTGGTCAAGCAAGTAACACCTATATTGTTGCCGAATATTCAGAAGGTATGTGGTTAATAGAGCAACATATAGCCCATGAAAGAGTGATATACGAAAGACTCTGTGATCAATGGCAAATTGTACCTGTAGAATCTCCTATTGTACTTTATCAATTATCTACCGAACAGGTCAAACAACTGGAAAAAATTAATTTAGATATTGAATGTTTTGGAGAAAACCTATGGGCGGTACGCAGTGTACCGGAGATGTTAAAAAATAGAGAAGACTGTGGAGAAGCATTGTTAGAATTGAGCATGGGGGGAAACTTAGAAGCTGCCAAAGTTGCAGTTGCTTGTCGAACTGCGATTCGCAATGGTACACCTATGACCTTAGTGGAAATGGAACAATTGATATATGATTGGCAACGCACCCGTAATCCCCGCACCTGTCCCCACGGTAGACCCATTTGTTTAACATTAGAGGAGTCAGCTTTGGCCAGGTTTTTCCGTCGTCATTGGGTGGTGGGTAAGAGTCATGGGATTTAAAGAAACCGGATTGAAGGGTGTTCTGATTTTTTAAAAACTATAAATAAGGTTATAAATAAAATTATAAATAATTAATAATGGTAAATGATAAGTTTCCTGTCTATTGAAAATCCTCATAGAAAAAATTAGAATAAGTGGGTGGTTGGAATTAAATATAAGATGAACGTAGGTTGGGTTGAAGTATAAAACCCATCCTACAAATAATTGTGCCTCCCTACTTATGGCAGATAAATAAACTTATCCATGAAAAAGATAGCACTTATGAATAACAATCAGTATTATCTTTATGTTAGTAAACATGAAAGTCCAATTCCATGGAATATATATGATGCTAAACCACCCATAGAATTTGCTCTAACTGGTTATTTTGGGCAGATATTTCAGAAGATAGAAGAAAGTTGTTTGCTCAGTGGTCTGATTTTTTATATCACCTGGAGTGAAATTGACGAACTACCATCATACGGAAGCAATGTTGTGGTTTTTGTTTTAGGAGATGAATGGTATCGTATACCCAACTATGCTCATAAAGTCAGAGCGGTATTTAAGTGTATAGGAACCCAGACTATTCTAGGGTGTAATCCTTTTTTAGAACCTTCTCGTTTGAACTTACTGACATTAATTCAGTTTTTAAGAATTCTATTTGTTGGTATACCCGGATGGATAAATTACTGTTGGCATAAATCTAAACATTGGTTATTAGGTCAAGAAAAAATTCCGCCAATTTATGATGTTCCCCTAGGGTATAATAACTCAGAGTATTTGCCCATTAAAAATTTGCAAGAACGGATTTATGACACCTATTTTTCGGGGAGTATAATGCACAGAAAATACGGAATAATGTCAGTCAAGTTCTGGTTAGGAACCCCTAAAATCTTGTCTCGAGAATTGATGTTATCAACCCTGAAAAAGTTGCGAGATAACCATCCTAAACTGAAAATAGAATTATCCATGACAGGTGGTTACCACGAAAGAAGTAAACAAGATGAACAAAGTTATAGTCAACTGATAATGGATACAAAAATCTGTGTTGTCCCTAGGGGAACATCCTGGGAAACAACCCGTTTGTTTGAGGGGATGAAATATGGTTGTGTGTTGGTAACAGAAGCATTACCTGACCGCTGGTATTTAAAAGGAGTGCCAACAATTCAAATTAAAAATTGGCGACAATTACCCCAGGTCTTAAAAGAGCTATTAGATAATCAAGATTTGATGCAAGAAATGCACCATAAGTCATTAACTTTTTGGCAAGATAAATGCTGTGAGACTGTGGTAGCAGATTATATAATTGGTAAATTAACTCCCGGGGAAAACCTTAACTTTACCAAATTCTCAAAATATTAATAAATAACCAACAAAAAACAAAAGAATCAACTCTAATTCTGTGCTAAATTTGATATAACTGGAGCGTTAGCTCAAATATAATGAAAATACACTTCTACCAAGTGTGAAAACCCACGGTGCCAAAATAAGGGCGTTAAACTGCTTTAACGCTCACTCGCTTCATTTATTGGTTAATCAGGATGATCACAAAATCTGCCAGTTCAAAATACATCACAAACTGATTTGTATTTGGTGTGAGGAATAGTAGAAATGTCTAATAATTTTGTGTGGAAATCCATGGTAGTTAGTCCTGCGGTTTTAGGAGTAGCGCTGTTAGCATCTGGAACAGCGATCGCTTCTACCACAGAAGCTCCCCAATCTTCTTCAGAACTAGCTCAATTTACCCCTGTTTCTCAATTTTCCGATGTTCAACCTACAGACTGGGCGTTTCAAGCATTACAGTCCCTGGTAGAACGTTATGGTTGTGTTTCTGGTTATCCAAATGGTACCTTTCGTGGTAAAAGGGCATTAAGCCGTTATGAGTTTGCTGCAGCATTAAATTCCTGTTTAGGGAGAGTAAATGAATTAATCGCTACAGCAACAGCAGATATGGTGACTAAACAAGATTTAGTTACTATACAGCGATTGCAAGAGGAGTTTTCCGCTGAACTGGCAACTTTACGTAGTCGTGTAGATACTGTGGAAGAGCGTACTGCGCAGTTAGAAGCTAATCAATTCTCCACCACCACTAAATTAAAAGGTGAGGCAATTTTCGTCCTCACTGATTCTTCAGGAAATGATTCTGTTCCTGGAGAGACAGTTTTGCAAAATCGAGTCCGTTTGAACCTGCAAAGCAGTTTTACCGGTAAAGACGTGTTAGATACCCGTTTAACTGCGGGTAATGCCCAGGGATTTGGCAATACGGGGGAAACTAAACAAACCTTTGAAATTGGCAAAACTAATCCAGGTAATAACGTTGAACTGGATCAACTCACCTATCAAACACCTTTAGGTAGGGCGCGGATTTATCTAGCAGCTACAGGTGGTCAACATAGTGATTATGTAAAAGTTAATAATCCCTATTTTTCTGATAAAAATGATGATGGTAGTCTAAGTACATTTACGGCTGAAAACCCCATTTATCGGATTGGAGGTGGTTCGGGTGTTGCGGTAAATATACCTCTGGGTGAAGGTGGTAGTGGGGTTAAATCCAGCTCCGTGAGTATAGGATACTTAGCCTCGGGAAACAGAACCTCTGGCGCGGAAAACCCTGCTAGTGGAGGTGGTTTGTTTGATGGTAACTATGCAGCTCTGGGTCAGTTAAACTTCAACTTGAGTAATCGTTTAGCCTTGGCTGCTACTTACGTACATGGTTATCATGGGGTGGGTAGTACCCTATTCGACTCGGGACGGGATAATGGTGCAGTGGTGGGTACTCCTCAAGCCAATAGTTTGGGTCGCAGTGCCCTAACTGGTTCCCAAATTAGCGCTTCCTCCAGTAATTCCTACGGACTGTCCGCAGCTTTCCACCCCACTAATAAATTAGCCATTACTGGTTTTATTTCCTACCATGATATCACTGGCTTTGGGGTGAATGATGATTATGAAGCGTGGAGTTATGGCATGGGTGTAGCACTACCTGATATGGGTAAAAAAGGGAACGTTTTGGGAATTTTTGGCGGAGCCCAACCCTACTCCTTTAGTAATGATGGTGGTGTAGGAAATCGGAATATTCCCTACCAAATTGAAGGTTTCTATAGGTATCAGGTTTCTGACCACATCTCCGTTACTCCTGGTTTAGTTTGGCTACCTGCAATTGGTCAAAACGATAATCAACCAGATACTTTTATTGGTACGCTAAGAACAAAGTTTTCTTTCTAAATCATTTATTAGCATTAAGATTAGAACCCGTCCCCAGGCGGGTTTTTTTATGACCTTGACTTGTAAGATTTCCCCGATTCTCCATGGAACAAGTGGAGTACAATAAGAATAAGCAAGTGTAAAGTTCAGTAATTTTCTTGTTTTGTTCCTTTATTGTAAAAATTTCATCCCGTGGAACTATCCTGTAAATCTGAATACGCAATTCTGGCGTTATTAGAAATGGCCACCCATTACCAAAATGGTGAACCGATGCAAATTCGACAAATCGCTAACCAACAAAACATACCAGACCGGTATTTAGAACAGTTACTGGCTACTTTGAGACGCGGAGGTATTATTAAAAGCCAACGAGGGTCTAAAGGTGGTTATCTCTTGGCGCGAGAACCACGAAAAATCACTCTTCTTGATATTTTGGAATGTTTAGAAGGTTTAGATATCAAGATAGCAGAAGATAATACCAACCCGAAAACTGCCCCCAAAACTGCTGATAGTGGGATTATTGATGAGATTTGGAAAGAAGCTCGTCAAGCTGCCAATTTAGTCCTGGAAAAATACTCCCTGGAAGATCTTTGTGAAAAAAGAACCCTCAGAAGACAGTTAGATATCATGTACTATATTTGATTTAAAGGAAGGAAAATGATGCAGATTGCTAAAAACATTACGGAACTAATTGGTAGAACTCCTTTAGTGCAGTTAAACCATATTCCCCAAGCGGAAGGTTGTTATGCACAAATTGTGGTTAAGTTGGAAAGTATGAACCCCTCAGCATCCGTCAAGGATCGTATTGGTGTTAGTATGATCAATGATGCGGAAAAAGAAGGTTTAATTACCCCTGGTAAAACAGTATTGGTGGAGCCAACATCTGGTAATACGGGTATCGCCTTAGCTATGGCAGCTTCCGCAAGAGGATATAAGTTAATTTTAACAATGCCAGAAACCATGAGTGCGGAAAGGCGGGCAATGTTAAGGGCTTATGGCGCTCAGTTGGAACTCACACCAGGTATTGAAGGAATGAGTGGCGCTATTCGTAAGGCCCAAGAAATTGTGGAAAAAACCACACACTCATATATGTTGCAGCAATTCCGTAACCCCTCTAATCCTAAAATACACTGGGAAACAACAGCTCAAGAAATCTGGCAAGATACTGATGGTCAGGTTGATATGGTTATCTCCGGTGTGGGAACCGGAGGTACTATTACTGGTGTCGCTGAGTTCATTAAGTCAAAAAAACCCAGTTTCCAAGCGATCGCAGTGGAACCAGCAAATAGTCCAGTATTATCTGGTGGTAAACCTGGGCCCCATAAAATTCAGGGAATTGGAGCTGGTTTTATTCCTCAAGTATTAAAGGTAGAATTAATTGATGAGGTAATTGCTGTAACTGATGAAGAGGCGATCGCCTTTAGTCGGAGGTTAGCTAGGGAGGAGGGTTTATTATCTGGAATTTCTAGTGGAGCTGCTTTATGTGCAGCGGTTCGTGTGGCCCAACGTCCGGAAAATCAAGGGCGTTTAATCGTCATGATTCAACCTAGTTTTGGGGAAAGATACCTAAGCACACCCCTATTCCAAGATCTGGAAATCAGCTAATCTATTGTTAGGGGAAGGGGACAAAAAGTCAGAAAACCATAACAAATACCGTAAGGAATCAAATTACCACCAGATAAAAAAATCCGCCACCAGATCGCTCAATCATGCATGATTCGAATCATTATCAAACACTACAAATAAACAATAAGGCGACTGCTGCTGAAATAAAAAAAGCGTATCGCCGACTAGTCAAGATGTTCCACCCTGATAGTAATCAGGATACTGCTGACCACGAAGAGATTATTAAGATTAATGCAGCTTATGAAGTTTTAAGTGATGTTGAGCAGAGGGTAAAATATGATGAACAAATAGGGAACACATCACACCCACGCACTGGAAATAGGGAAAATCCACGCCAAACTAAAAAACCAGGGGGAAAAGAAGCAGATGAAAAGGTAGAAGAGTGGTTAAAGTTAGTTTATCAACCAATTAATCGTTGGCTTTGTAGTATAGTGTCTTCCCTAGAGCAGCAACTAGAAGATTTAGCAGCGGATCCCTTTGACGAACAATTAATAGATGAATTTCAAGCATATTTAGATACTTGTCGAGACAAGTTAAAAAAAGCGCAAACTGCCTTTCGTTCTTTACCTAATCCTCCCAGTTTGGCCACATCTGCTGCTCATCTTTATTATGCTCTAAATCAGGTTAGTGACGGATTAGAAGAATTGGCATATTTTCCCCTGAGTTATGATGATCGTTATTTGCATACTGGTAAGGAGATGTTTAGAATTGCTAAACATCTACTTGACTTCTCCCCAGGTTCAAACACCAGGGAGAAGTGAAAAATAAAGGCAAAAATTAAGTTCGTACCGCTTCTGGCCAAAGTTCTCGCAAGCAAGGGGGTAGTATTCTTACCACATCTTCAATTTCCCCACGGGAGATCCTTTGGGCAATAATTTTAAAAACAGCACGCACCAAAACTTCTGGGTCAATGTCAGCATTAACATTGCGGAAATAGTCACGAATGTGCTGGAGAAAAGCATCCTTAGTTCTATCCTTGGGTAATTTTGCACCAGGTCGCCAATTTTCATAATAAAATCCACCTAAAAGAATAGGTAATTGGGCCCCCAAATGAGCAGCTTCCTCCACTGTCAGGCGATCGCGCAGAGCATGTAAAGTAGCTCGTAAACCTTGAAAAACTTGGTGTTTATTTTCCCAACCCAACTCTTTTGCTAAATCATTGATCCAAGGAATTGTTTTGTGTAAAGTTGCATCAAAGGTATCTAATCCAGTTATAGTCATGATAATTGCTCCGATTTAACTGATGTTTACCAACTCACTTAGGATTGCGAATCCATGACTTGATCAACTCTAGTCCATGAACTGAAATTTTAAAGGGATTGATATTTTTCAACTTCTAGCCAAAGTCGTATATTCTTGCTTCGTATAATTGTATGTAAGTAAAGTCTGATTAACTTTTTACCAGAAAATTAATAAATTGTAAATTTGTACACTTTTTTCTCGTAAAATTCCATACTAATATCTGTTGTCTAAAGATTAAACCCAAAATTTATCAATAGTTATGACTACACAATTTAACCGGAGAAAATTCCTCATCTATGGTTCTGCTGCTCTTGGTAGCTCGGTATTACTTAAAGCTTGTGCTAATAATACACAAACAACTACACCCGCTGATTCCTCCGCAGGTGGTAACACCATCAAGGTAGGGATTTTACACTCTTTAAGTGGTACAATGGCCATCAGTGAAAAAAGTGTGGTAGACGCAGAAAACCTAGCAATTAAGGAAATTAACGCTCAGGGGGGAGTATTAGGTAAACAGATTGAAGCCATTACGGAAGATGGCGCTTCTAACTGGGATACTTTCAGAGAAAAAGCTACTAAACTAATTGAACAAGATAAGGTAGCTGTAGTATTTGGTTGCTGGACCTCTGCTAGTCGTAAAAACGTCAAGCCAGTGTTTGAAGAAAAAGATCACATGCTGTGGTATCCTGTACAGTATGAGGGTCAGGAATGTTCTAAAAACATTTTTTATACCGGAGCAGCTCCCAATCAACAGATCGAACCTTCTGTGGACTGGTTGTTGAAAAACAAGGGTAAGGAATTCTTTCTAGTTGGCTCAGATTACGTTTTTCCCCGCACTGCTAACACAATAATTAAAGCTCAATTAGAAGCACTTGGTGGTAAAACAGTTGGTGAAGATTATTTACCCCTGGGTAATGTGGAAGTTACTCCTATCATTGCCAAAATTAAACAGGCCCTACCCAAAGGTGGAGTAATTTATAATACCTTAAACGGGGATAGTAATGTGGCATTTTTTAAACAATTAAAAGGTGCGGGTTTGACCCCAGAGAAGTATCCATCTATGTCCGTGAGTATTGCGGAAGAAGAGGTTAAGGCCATTGGAGTGGAATACTTAAAAGGACATTATGCAGCTTGGAATTACTTCCAAACTGTAGATACACCAGCCAACAAAAAGTTTGTAGAGGCTTTCAAGAAGGAATATGGTGCAGATAGGGTACTTAATGATCCTATGGAAGCTGCTTACATTGCCGTCTACCTTTGGAAACAGGCGGTAGAAAAAGCTGGAAGTACGGATTTAGTCAAGGTGCGCCAAGCTGCTTATGGTCAAACCATAGATGCACCCGAAGGTAAAGTGACCATGAATGGTAACCATCATATATCCAAGATTGTGCGTATTGGTGAAGTTAGAGATGATGGCTTGTTTAATATTATTTATTCTACCCCTGCACCGGTAGAACCTATTCCCTGGAATCAATATGTGAAAGAGACCAAGGGATTTGCTTGCGACTGGTCAGATCCTGCCAAAGGTGGCAAGTACAAACAAACCTAGTCTGATTAAATTAAAGCTTGTGTAAGGGTTCGTGGTTACAAGTGTGGGTTAAGCATTCCCCCTTAGACCTAATTAAGTTTTCATGGGTCATTTTAAAAATGACTCATGAATTTTTTGAGGATAAATAGGTGTTAACAGGATTTTTAGAAGCAATATTTAATGGAATTAGCATTGGGGCGGTACTATTAGTTGCAGCGCTAGGACTTTCCATTATTTTTGGACTGATGGGCGTGATTAACATGGCCCATGGAGAATTGATGATGCTGGGAGCTTATACTACTTTTGTAGTACAGCTTGGTTGTAAACAGTTAGGTGGTATTTGGTTTGATAGTTATATTTTCCTGGCTTTAATTATTGCCTTTTTAGTCACTGCTTTAGTAGGTTTAGTCTTGGAGCGGGGGGTGATATCCCATCTTTATGGTAGACCCTTAGAAACCCTTTTGGCTACTTGGGGAGTAAGTTTAATTTTTCAGCAGTTTGTCCGCAGTGTAAATTCAGTGCTAGTGATTGGTATCCTCTCATTTTGCGTACTATTCTTTGGGGGGGTAAGAATTTTAAATTCGCGTCAGCGGTTCCCCCAATTTGGTTACAGAGTGAAGGGAATGATCTTAGTTTTATCCTTGGGAATTGCCATGAGTTTGGGACAGTTATTTAGTCAACAGTCCTCCATGGTTCAACCTTGGTTTGGGGCTCAAAACGTTGATGTGACCGCCCCTAGTTGGTTACAATCCGGTGTATCTTTGGCCGGTGTGCAGTTACCCTTTGCTCGCTTGTTTATTATCTGTTTAACGGGAATTTGCGTAGCAGCAATTTATTTATTCTTACAGCGTTCCCCCTGGGGTTTAAGAATTAGAGCTGTGACTCAAAATCGTGCTATGAGTTCTTGTTTGGGTATACCTACGCAAAAAGTTGATGCTCTTACCTTTGCCCTGGGATCCGGATTAGCTGGTATAGCTGGTTGTGCTATTAGCTTACTTGGTTCCGTGGGTCCGAATACCGGACAGAATTATATTATAGATACCTTCATGGTAGTGGTTGTGGGGGGGGTTGGTAACTTAGTAGGTACGATTGTAGCTGCTTTGGCTATTGGTACTGCTAACTTTATTGTGGGATCGGGAACTCTAGCTTTTTTATCTTCTGGTGTTCAACCCTTGGTGGATTTTTTCAATTTTTTTGCCACTACTAGTATGGCAAAAGTGATGGTTTTTGCACTGATTATTGGTTTTTTGCAGTGGAAACCAGCGGGAATTTTCCCCCAAAAAGGTCGGAATATTGATGTTTAACCAAGGTCAGAAGATGATGAAAGATCAGGCTAAAAAGTCTATTTTGGTGGAAATTGCTGTAGTAATGGCGATCGCATTATTGCTACTTGTAATTATGCCACTTGTGTTGACAGAATTTCGCCTAAATTTACTAGGGCGATTTTTATCCCTAGCGATTGTGGGTTTGGGGTTGGATTTGATTTGGGGTTACACAGGTTTACTCAGTTTAGGCCATGGCATTTTTTTTGGTTTAGGTGGTTATGCCATAGCCATGTACTTAAAACTGCAAGTTCCCTCCGGTGAATTACCTGATTTTATGGGATTATATGGGGTAACAGAATTACCTTGGTTTTGGCATCCCTTTTACTCCTTCGGTTTTGCTGTAATTGCAGTAATTTTGATTCCAGGTTTATTAGCAGGGGTTTTGGGTTATTTAGTCTTCCGGAATCGCATTAAGGGTGTGTATTTTTCCATTCTGACACAAGCAGCGGTGATCATATTTTTTAACTTTTTCAACGGACAACAGAAGCTATTTAATGGTACTAATGGTTTAACGGCGTTTAAAACCCTGTTAGGTATAAATTTGACTGATAGAGGAATGCAACTTGTTTTGTATAGCCTAACAATTATATTTTTAATATTTACCTATGGTCTATGTCGTTGGTTAACCACTGGTAGATTTGGAAGATTGTTAATGGCAATTCGAGATGATGAAACTCGCGTCAGATTTTGTGGATATGATCCTACAGAGTATAAAGTTTTGGTATTTGCAGTTTCCGGTGCGATCGCGGGGATAGCAGGAGCATTCTACGCCATTCAAAGTGGTTCTGTGTCACCGAGAGCAATGGATATTGGATTCTCTATTGAAATGGTAATTTGGGTAGCGGTGGGGGGAAGAGGAACCCTAACTGGTGCGATTTTAGGAACTTTACTAGTTAACTATGCACGAACCTTTTTAAGTGAACAATTTGCGGAAATCTGGTTATTTTTTCAAGGTGCGCTGTTTTTGGTGGTAGTTACAGTTCTCCCAGATGGAATGATGGGATGGTTAAAAACTCAAACCCTAGCCTTTGTGAATAGGTCAAGCAAAGTTATTACATATCCAAGTTTAGAACAGGATGCAGAAGTAGAACATGAACGCAAAAATCTTGGAAACTGAAAATGTAACCGTGAGTTTTGATGGATTTAAGGCCATAAATCGCCTGAATTTCACCATGGAAAAGGGGGAATTGCGAGTGGTGATTGGTCCTAATGGTGCGGGTAAAACCACTTTTCTCGATGTGATTACTGGTAAGGTTAAACCAACCCAGGGTCGAGTTTTATTTAAGGGTAGAAATCTACGTAATTTGAGTGAACATGAAATTGCTCGCCTAGGAATTGGACGCAAGTTCCAAACGCCCAGAATTTACTTAAATCTCACTCCTCGGGAAAATCTAGAACTCACTAGCAATAGACAGAAAAGCGTTTTTTTTACCCTATTTGGCAGTCCTCATTTTCGTGAACAACAAACTATTAAAGAGTTATTGGTAACTATCGGGTTAACTTCTAAAGCTGATATTCCTGCTGGATTGCTTTCCCACGGTGAAAAACAAAGATTGGAAATTGGCATGTTAGTTGCTCAATCCCCTGATTTATTATTGGTGGATGAACCTGTAGCAGGTTTAACAGATGAAGAAACCTACAATATTGGGGAATTATTGTTAACACTTTCTCAAGATCACTCTATTTTGGTCATTGAACACGATATGGAATTTGTCAGGCAAATTGCTCGCAAAGTCACCGTATTACATGAAGGTTCCGTATTATGTGAAGGGGATTTCAAACAAGTGCAAAATGACCCCCGTGTCATTGAAGTATATTTGGGACAGCAACAGGAATAGAGAATTTATGTTACAAATCTC
Source organism: Cylindrospermopsis sp. CR12 (assembly GCF_001432185.1). NCBI lineage: Bacteria > Bacillati > Cyanobacteriota > Cyanophyceae > Nostocales > Aphanizomenonaceae > Cylindrospermopsis > Cylindrospermopsis sp. CR12. The sequence goes on from NZ_LMVE01000011.1 coordinate 13,816, forward strand.
CAATCTCAATGTTTATTACGGTGAAAGTTATATTTTGCGCAATGTTGATTTAAAAATTGCGTCAGGAGAAATGGTTTGCATTATTGGACGTAATGGTGTGGGTAAAACCACCTTACTCAAAACCATTATGGGATTACTAAATCCTAGAGATGGTCAAATCCACTTTGCTGGTAATATGATTAACAATCAGTCACCAGATCAACGGGCAAAAATGGGTATTGGTTATGTCCCCCAAGGTAGGGAAATTATCCCCCGACTCACAGTAAAGGAAAATCTTTTACTGGGTTTGGAAGCTAGGAGAAAAAGACCAAAAAAAATGGAGATCTCTGACGAAATTTTCAGCTTGTTTCCTGTTCTAGCAACCATGCTTCATCGTCAAGGTGGTGATTTAAGTGGTGGACAACAACAACAATTAGCGATCGCTCGCGCTCTCATGGGGGATCCCCAATTACTGCTCTTAGATGAACCAACGGAGGGTATTCAACCCTCTATAGTATTGGAAATTGAGTCCGCAGTGCGTCGGATTGTGGAAACTAGGGGAGTTTCTGTTCTGTTGGTGGAACAGCACTTACATTTTGTTCGTCAAGCTGATTACTATTATGCTATGCAAAAAGGTGGAATTGTAGCTTCTGGACCTACCAATGAATTGAGCCAGGATGTAATTCAAAGCTTTTTGGCAGTTTAACAAACTACTGATCAATGCTGATCATACTCTAGGGAACTGAGGAAACCCGTAGGGGGTACTTCCCTGATGAGTATGGGAAATAGCAGCTTCCATAAAACCTTTAAACAGGGGGTGGGGGTGACTAGGACGAGATTGAAATTCCGGATGGAACTGACAAGCAATGAAAAATGGGTGCTGGGGATATTCCACAATTTCCACCAGACGTCCATCCGGGGAAGTACCACTAATCACATAACCGGAATTCAACAGGTGATTACGATAAAGGTTGTTGAACTCATAGCGGTGACGATGACGTTCATAAATCACCTCCTCTTGATATAAATCAAAAGCTAGGGTATTTGGCTGGACATGACAGGGATATAATCCTAATCTCATAGTACCGCCTAAATCGATTACGTCTTGTTGCTCCGGTAAAAGATTAATTACTGGATAATCAGTTTTAGGATCAAACTCAGCACTATTGGCACCTACTAAACCCTCTACATTCCGTGCCCATTCAATTATTGAACACTGCATACCCAAACATAATCCTAAAAACGGAATTTGTTGGTTTCTAGCATATTCAATGGCACTAATTTTGCCATCCACACCCCGAATGCCAAAACCCCCAGGGACAATTATACCATCTACTCCCAAAAGATAATTATCTGGTGGTTCTACTTCTAGTATTTCCGAATTGACCCATCTTAAACGTAAATCCCCATAAGTGGCGATCGCTGCATGACGTAGGGATTCTACTACAGATAGATAAGCATCTCCTAAACGTACGTATTTACCAACTATGGCAATTTCTACAGGAGATTGGGGATGAGACATACGCTCTACCATGGTTTCCCAGTGGGTTAAATCCGGTTCTCGCTGTTCCATTTGTAATAGGTCTAGGGTTTGTTGAGCTAGTCCTTCTTTTTCTAAAATTAGGGGTACTTCATAAATACTACTAGCATCTTGACAGGTAATTACACACTCCACAGGAACATCACAAAACTCTGAGAGTTTTTGTTTTAAACCCACCGGAATTGGGCGATCGCATCTACAAACTAAAATATCTGGTTGAATACCAATAGATCGTAATTCCTTAACAGAATGTTGGGTAGGTTTAGTTTTCATTTCTCCTGCTGAAGCAATCCATGGCAAAAGTGTCACGTGCATGTACAAAACATTTTGTTTGCCCACTTCTTTGCGTAATTGGCGGATAGCTTCTAAAAACGGTAGGGACTCAATATCACCCACCGTGCCACCAATTTCAGTAATTACCGCTGCAGGATTTGTTTCTTTAGCAACTCTAATTACCCGTTCTTTAATTTCATTAGTAATATGGGGAATTACCTGAACAGTGCCACCATTATAGTCTCCACGACGTTCCTTATTAATTACAGACTGATAAATCAAACCAGTAGTAACACTGTTTAGGCGAGACATAGAAGTATCCGTAAATCGTTCGTAATGGCCCAAGTCCAAATCTGTTTCAGCACCATCTTGGGTCACAAAGACCTCCCCGTGTTGAAATGGGCTCATTGTTCCTGGATCCACATTAATGTAGGGGTCAAGTTTAAGAATAGAGACAGAATAATCTCGAGATTTCAGCAATCTTCCCAAACTTGCTGCTACAATTCCCTTACCAATACTGGAAACAACGCCCCCAGTTACAAAGATAAACTTAGTCATAGTATTTTCAATAAATCTTGTGTGTTTGCCGTGAAAAAGGTCATAGGAATAATAATATTCGGTTGTTTGCTTACCTCCTCTGTTACTGTGGCTCAGAACTCACTTCTAGTAGTTTTTCCACCGAAAAATCACCAAACCAGTACAGAAAAAATATTTTTTATCGGTACAGCACCACCCCAAGGGGAGGTAGTAATTAATGGTCGGAAGGTTAAACGCAGTCAATCTGGACATTTTTCTCCTAGCTTCCCCCTGCAATTAGGAGAAAACCTGTTCAAAATCCGTTACCAAAATCAGGAGCAGGAGATTAGGGTGACCAGGGTTTCCACCCAACCACAACTACCAACAGGTTTAGGTTTTGCTCGGGATTCTCTCCAACCTGGAGTTGATCTAGCTAGACTCCCAGGAGAACTAATTTGTTTTAGCGCCATTGCACCTCCTCAAGCTACTGTGTTTGTCAAGTTAGGGGAGCAGATGGTTTCTTTGAAACCACAACCGTTACAGGCTAATTTACCCGCCAATTCCAGCGTGCTAACCGGAAGAAACCAACCCACTGGCTATATTCCTAACAAATACCAGGGTTGTACAACAGTCACCAGTGTTGCTGATTTAGGACAACCCCAATTTAGTTTGACATTAAATAATCAAACCATATCTCAAACTGCTCCTGGCAAAATTCAGATTCTTCATCCTGCTCAGTTATCTGTTGCAGAAGTCACATCAGAATCATGCGTAACTCGCACGGGTCCGAGTACGGATTATTCTCGAATGACTCCCTTACCCAAGGGTACAAGAGTAATGATTACAGGTCAGGAAGGTGATTGGTTCAGATTAGATTATGGGGTTTGGGTTAATAGGAAGGAAATCCAAATTATACCCGGAGCAGCACCGCTAAAAACTATTATTCGCAGTGTGGGATATAGTCAATTGCCCAAAATGACCGAGATACGATTTCCCCTACAAGTACCTGTACCCCTGAAAGTTCAACAAGGCGATCGCACTTTTACTCTTACTCTTTACAACACTACTGCTCAGACTGATACTATTCGACTAGACGATGATCCTTTAATTTCTCGTCTGGATTGGCAACAGGTCACACCAGATCAGGTAAATTACACTTTTAACCTTAAAAAGTTGCAACAGTGGGGATATAAGTTAAGATATGAGAATAGTACTTTAGTTTTAACTTTACGTCACCAACCAACTATTGCTTTAGCAAGACGGTTACCATTATCAGGTATAAAAATAGTAATAGATCCTGGTCACGGTGGTAAAGAGTCCGGTGCTATTGGTCCCACAGGATATGCGGAAAAAGATGTAAACCTACTAGTCTCTAAACTACTGCGAGATGAATTGGTCAAGCGCGGTGCTGTTGTAGTTATGACCAGAGAAGATGATCGAGAAGTATCTTTAGTAGAAAGACAAGAGATCATCAGTAGGGAAGAACCCGCGATCGCCTTGTCCATACATTATAATTCCTTACCTGATAATGGTGATGCAGAAAACACTAGAGGTTTTGGTAGCTTTTGGTATCATCCCCAATCGCACAGTTTAGCAGTGTTCTTGCATAATTATGTTGTCAGTCAACTCAAACAACCATCCTATGGGGTATTTTGGAATAATCTAGCTTTAACTCGTCCTAGTCATGCACCAGCGGTTCTATTAGAATTAGGTTTTATGAGCAACCCTCAAGACTTTGAGGAGATAGTCAACCCCCAGACACAGAAAAAGATGGCGAAAACCCTAGCGGAGGGTGTAACTAAGTGGTTGAAATCACAAGAGAAAAAGTAGAATTTCCAGATGTCATCAAGTTACCATAATTGCTATAATGATGGTAGTCTTTCAACCACTCAATTATGGGATTTACAATCACCGAAACACAAAAACAGTACAAGACCTATTCCCTCTCGGACAGTGATGCTGATTCCCATCTGGAGGTAGTCCCAGAAAGAGGTGGTATTGTGACCCAATGGTCATTAAAGGATCGCGAAATTTTCTACTTGGACAAAGAAAGATTTACCCATCCTGACCTCAGTGTGCGAGGTGGGTTACCAATTTTATTTCCCCTTTGTGGTAATCTACCCGATAACACTTACAGCCACAACGGGAAACAATATACACTCAAGCAACATGGTTTCGCCCGGGAATTACCCTGGGAAGTAACCAGTAATGCTACAGAAAATGGAGCAAGTCTTAGTTTAGTCCTAAACAGTAGCGATGCAACCCGTACCGTCTACCCCTTTGACTTTCGAGTAACTTTTACTTATACGCTAAGAGCCAATTCTTTGACGGTTGATCAAGTTTATCACAATCTCTCAGATGAGACAATGCCTTTTTCAACTGGATTTCATCCCTACTTTCAGTGTGGAAATAAATCTCTGCTAGAGTTTGACATTCCCTCTGGACAATATCTGGATCAAAAAACCAAGCAAATTTACTCCTTTGCGGGCAAATTTGACCTTGAACAGGAGGAACTGGATTTTGCCTTTGGGGATTTGCGCAGTCAATCAGCCAAGGTCAAAGATCACGACCGTAAATTAGAATTAAGCCTCGAATATGATCCAACCTATGTGGTGCTGGTCTTCTGGACCGTGCGGGGTAAAGACTTTTATTGTCTAGAACCCTGGACTGCTGGACGTAACTCCCTCAACACCGGGGAAAATCTTACCCTTTTGGCTCCCCACACTAGCAAAACCACTTCTATAAAATTGACCGCAAATTTTCTCTAACAAGTCCTTGACAGAGTGACGAGAGGTTGGTATATTGAAAAAGTTGCAAAAAACGAAAGGGTCACTAACTCAACGGTAGAGTACTCGGCTTTTAACCGATTAGTTCCGGGTTCGAATCCCGGGTGACCCATACAGTTGTACAATTTGGTTGTCCCAGTTATTTACCATACAAAAATGTGGCAAAAAATTAAAAAAATAAAATTCATCCTGGTTCTTACTTTGGCTATTACTTTCATCACTATTTACCCTGATATGGCCATAGCTGCTGGATTTAGGAGTTTTGTGGACACGGAGGATGGTTATCAATTTTCCTATCCTAATGGTTGGTTACAAGTGAAAGTGGCTAACGGTCCTGATGTGGTGTTTCATGATTTAATAGAAGTCTCTGAAAATGTATCCGTGGTCATTAGTCCCGTTCCTCAAGGTAAGAGTTTAACAGAACTGGGAACCCCAACAGAAGTAGGATATAAACTGGGTAAATCTGCTCTTGCTCCCGAAGGTTCTGGACGTTCAGCAGAATTAGTCAATGTGGCACAAAAGGAAATTAATGGTAATAATTACTACTTTCTAGAGTATGCTGTTAAACTGGGCAATGGTCAATCAAGACACAATGTAGCCAGTGTGGCGGTTAGCCGTGGTAAATTGTTTACATTTAATGCTTCCGTACCAGAAAGACGTTGGCGAAAATTACAACGAACCATTGATGAGGTTGTCAGTTCTTTTCAGGTGTATTAGTGGATTAGCAAATGTCCCGGGTCAGGAGTGTGATCCGCCTAAGAACACAACTCCTGAAATTAACTGGTGAAGTATTGAAATTATAAATTAAATCATGAACTGAATCATGAACATTCCCGAATTTGTGCTTGCGTCTGCTTCTCCTGCTCGTCATCGCTTACTACAAACCGTGGGGATTGAACCAATCATTTATCCCAGTGATTTTGATGAGTCACAAGTACAACTGAGTAACCCGCAGGAATTAGTCAATAAACTGGCTCAATGTAAAGCTGAAACTGTTTCCCCGCGTTTTCCTGCTGCTTTGATCATGGGGTGCGATTCCGTATTAGCTATGGATAATCAGATTTACGGTAAACCAGAAAATGTGGAGGTAGCGATATCTCGTTGGCGCTTAATGCAGGGGAATTGGGGTGATTTGTATACGGGTCACGTGTTAATGGATAACCTACAGAAAAAGACCATTATTAAGTGTCAAATAACTAGAGTTTATTTTGCGACAATGACTGACCATGCTATTATCAACTATGTGAGAACCGGTGAGCCACTAAAATGTGCTGGTGGTTTTGCTTTAGAAGGTTTTGGCAGTTTATTTGTAGAAAAAATTATGGGTTGCCATAGTAATGTAATTGGACTAAGTTTACCCTTACTAAGGCAAATGTTAGGGGAACTGGGTTATGAGGTAACAGATTTTTGGCAATAGGATATACTAATAAAAAAATAAAAACAAGATACAGAACAATATGTCCTCTCAACCTTCTCTACGGGAAAAACAACATCCTTTAATTCAGCAACTAGCTAATACAATCGAAGAAGTTTGGCATGAACACCTCCAGTTATCACCCTATGAGTTACCTGAGGATTTGGGGTATGTGGAAGGTAGATTAGAAGGGGAAAAACTGGTAATTGAAAATCGCTGTTACCAGACTGTTCACTTCCGCAAAATGCACTTAGAACTAGCGAGAGTTGGCAATATCTTAGATATCTTACACTGTGTGATGTTCCCTCGCAAGGAGTATGATATACCCATGTTTGGTTGTGATTTAGTGGGAGGTAGGGGTCAAATTAGTGCAGCTATAGCAGATCTTTCTCCTGTAAATTTGGAGAGAACCCTACCGGAAAATTATCATCATCAATTAGGCAATTTAACCCCAGTTAATTTTTCCCAACCCCGGGATTTACCTGAATGGGGGAATATATTTTCAGATTTCTGTCTGTTTATTCGTCCTAGCTCTTTAGAGGAAGAATTGTTGTTTTTAAATAGAGTGAGAGAGTTTTTAAAAATCCATTGCAGTCAAGCAATTATCTCCGTTCCCGTCCCAGCAGAAAAGATTCCCTCAATTATTGCGGGACAACATAACTATTGTACAAAACAACAACAAAATGATAAGACTCGACGGGTCTTAGAAAAAGCTTTTGGTGAACAGTGGGCGGAAAACTACATGACTACTGTATTATTCGATTTGCCTTAAAGATCCCAGTCTTTGATTTACTAACTCTATAGCTAATTCTATAGCTGCTTGCATACTGCTTCCATCAGCAATACCTTTACCAACAATATCAAAAGCGGTTCCATGATCTGGTGAAGTTCTGACAAATGGTAACCCGATAGTGGTATTAACAGCTCGGTCAAAAGCCATTAATTTAACTGGAATTAAACCCTGATCATGATAAAGAGCTAAGTAGCCATCAGCAGGATTTGTAACTAAAGAATGACCGTACCAGGCCTGACCGGGTTTTACCCACATTGTGTCCGGTGGTATTGGTCCTTCCAATTGTAAATGTGGTCGTTTTTCCCTTTCTCTTTGTAACCAGGGAATCAACCAGTCTATTTCTTCTGTCCCTAACTGTCCCATTTCTCCACTGTGGGGATTTAAACCCGCAACCACTATTTTACCTGTTTTAATCCCAAAGTCTGTTGCTAAACACTCCTCGAGTAAATCTAACTTTCCCGTTAATAACTCTGGTGTTAGGGTTTGACATACTTGGTTTATGGGAATGTGGGTGGTAGCTAATAATGTTCTTAAAGTCCAACCAGTAAAGGGCGATCGCCCGACAAATAGCATACCAAAACGGTCTATACCTGATCTTTGAGCCAGAAGTTCGGTTTGTCCGGGATAATGGTGCCCAGCTGCTTTCCAAGCGGATTTAGCAATAGGAGCGGTAACAATCCCATCAAATTCACCTGCTAAAGTTTGAGCGATCGCCCGTTCCATATAAGCAAAACTAGCTGCACCACTAGCTTGATTACCCACTCCAGGGATAATGTCTGTGAGACTGGGTAGATCCAGGTTAATAATATCCAATTGACGGGGATTGGGTAAAAGTGGGTCAGTCTTTTCTGTCAGAGAGGTTAAATTTTCATAGGTCCTGGTCAGTAAATCACGATTGCCAACCACTACTAAATGGCAGTTTTTATGGAGTTGGGGATTGGCCAGAGCTTTTAAAATCACCTCGGAACCGATACCAGCTGGATCACCCTGAGTGATTGCTAAACGGGGAATGGAATGGGTTTTAGTCATTGTTCAAACCAGTTATGAAACCAGTTATTGTTGATATGGTAATTGTAAGCCAGATTACGTTTTTAAATAAATAAAAAATGTAGACTTTATTTAAATAATTTATTTAACCTTTATTTGATGGAGCGTAAAACCATAAGGAGTGAAAAATGGCATGAAAAAAATTTAAGTTATTGGAGGAACAGTTTTTAAATACATTTGAAAAAATATGGCACAGTTAAAGGCAAATTTCGGAAGATTTGTCACAAATCTACATTTGAGAATTTAGGCCACTCTTATTTGCACAAATCATAACTTAAACAAAAAGGCAAGATAGCATGTCAAGAGTGAGCGAAAAGCCAAAGTTAACAGAACAAATTCTGGAATCACCAATTTGGTTAAAAATTGCTCTGGCAATGCCAGTAGCTATTGCAGCTGGATTTTTAGCAACAGCAAGAATCGAACAATTAAAAAAACTAGCATCTCCCACATCTATCTCCCAAACGCCCAATACAATTACTGCTGTAGGTAGACTAGAACCACGGGGAGAAGTAATCAAAATAGCTGCACCTAACTCAGGACTTTCTGCAGGTTCTCGAGTTCAGGAACTGTTGGTAAAAGAGGGAGAAAAAGTACAAAAAGGACAGATAATTGCAATTTTAGATAGTCGAGATTCTAACATGGCCGCTGTGGAAGAAGCAAGAGCCAAATTACAGGAGTCTCGCGCTAATTTAGCGCAGGTCAAATCCTCCTCACCAAGAGATATTCAAACCCAGAACGCGGTGATTTATAGGTTGCAAGCACAATTACAGGGAGAAGAAAAAACCCAACAAGCTACCATTGCTAGAATTGCTGCTGAATTGAGTGGGCAAAAACTTGTCCAATCTGCAACGGTTAAAAGATTAGAAGCAGAATTGATTGGACAAAGGGATATACTGAGAGCTTCTGTTGAGCGTGTACGTGCAGAACAGCGTAATGCTCAAGTTGATGCTGGACGCTATGATTTTTTATATAAACAAGGTGCTATTTCTCAACAAGAAAGGGATAGAAGAAGTGTCAATGCTATAACTACTACCCAGCAGTTACGGGAGAGTCAAGCTAGTTTAAAACAGGGAATAGCAACATTACAGCAGCAAATATCTGAAGCTAGAGCTAACCAAATGAGAACTATTGCTACTTTACAACAGCAATTATTGGAGGCTATTGCTACCCGTAATCAAACCTTGTCCACATTACAAAGACAAATTGACGAAGAAAGGTCTAGATTAAACAAACTACTAGATGTTAGTCCTATGGATTTACAAATCGCACGGGCTCAAGTTAGTAGTGCCATTGCCTTAATTAAAAAAGCACAATCAGATTTACAACTGAGTTATGTAAAAGCACCAACTAGGGGAGAAATTCTCAAGATCCATACCAAATCAGGAGAGGTAATGAATCTTAATGGGATTGCGGAAATTGGACAAACTGATCAAATGTTTGTGGTGGCTGAAATTCCGGAGGATAGTATCGGTAGGGTTAGTATGGGACAGCTGGTTACTGTCACTAGTGATAATGGTGCATTTAGTGGGCAAATTCCAGGAAATATCACGGAAATTGGCAGAAAAATCGGTAAAAAGGATGTGTTAAATACAGATCCAGCAGCGGATATTGATGCTAGGGTGGTGGAAGTGAAAATTTCTCTTTCTCCTCAAGATAGTCAACGAGTTTCTGGGTTAACTAATGCCAAGGTAATGGTGGAAATTAATACGGATCAATCCAGTCGAAAAAAATAGAGTAGTCATTCTACCAATCACTTCATCATTTTTCACAATGTTACAGAAAATACCTCTATCTTGGCTACAACTAACAAGAGAAAAAACTCGCCTAGCTGTGGCTTTATCAGGTATTGCTTTTGCTGATATTTTGATGTTTATGCAGTTAGGTTTTCGAGATGCATTATATTATAGTAATGTGAGAATGCACAGCAGTTTAAAGGGTGATATTGTGATTATTAACAATCAATCTAATGCTGTGTTGGCCATGAAACCTTTTTCCTCGCGACGGCTATATAAGGCTTTAGATGCACCCAGTGTTTCGTCTGTTCATCCTATCTATTTAGATTATACTAGCTGGAAAAATCCAGTTACTGGTCGTTCCCGCAGTATTCTGACTTTTGGATTTAATCCAGAATATAATGTTTTTGATTTACCAGGAGTCTCTAACAATATTGATAAATTAAAACTTCCTGATGTGGTATTATTTGACCGTTCTTCCAGAGTAGAATATGGTCCAATTGCTAGTGATTTCGACCAGGGTAAAACTGTTACAGCAGAGATTAAAAGACGACGGGTTCAAGTAGTGGGATTATTTACTTTGGGTGCATCCTTTGGAGCAGATGGTAATTTAATTACTAGTGATGTGAATTTCTTGAGGATATTTCGTAATCGTCAACTGGGATTAATTGATATTGGGTTAGTCCGCATTAAACCAGGAGCAGATGTTAATCAAGTTGCCACCTATTTGCGAGGCTATTTACCACCAGATGTGAATGTTTTAACTAAGCAGGAATTTATAGATTTTGAAAGAAACTATTGGGCAACTAGTACTGCTATCGGGTTTATTTTTACTTTGGGGACAATCATGGGATTTATTGTGGGAACTGTGATTGTTTATCAAATTCTTTATACGGAGGTAACAGATCATCTATCAGAATATGCCACTCTTAAAGCTATAGGTTACACCCAAAACTATCTATTAAGTGTGATTTTACAAGAGGCTTTCATGTTGGCAATTTTAGGCTATGTCCCTGGCTTTTTTTCCGTTCTATTCCTTTACCAGGTCGCTAAAAATGCCACACTTTTACCAGTAATGATGAGCTACGGTCGAGCAATCATGGTATTGATATTAACTATTATTATGTGTTTTATTTCCGGAGCTATTGCCATTAGAAAGTTACGCTCGGCCGATCCAGCAGATATTTTTTAAAAACTCTCCACAACATCACTCATTAATATTAGGAGTCATATATGAATTATAAGAAACCAGTAATCTCTGTTAAAAATCTTAACCACTACTATGGTAAGGGAATCCTCAAAAGGCAAATTCTCTTTGATATCAATCTGGATGTATATTCGGGAGAAATTGTCATTATGACTGGTCCTTCAGGTTCAGGTAAAACTACTTTATTAAGTCTCATTGGTGGTTTACGCTCGGTTCAAGAGGGTAGTCTCAAGTTTTTGGGCAAGGAATTATTGGCAGCTCGTCAAGATCAATTGGTACAAATTAGACGCAATATCGGGTACATTTTTCAAGCACACAATTTATTGGGTTTCTTAACTGCTAGACAAAATGTGCAAATGGCAGTGGAATTAAATGACAATATTTCTCCACTCCAGGCTATGAAAAAATCAACTACCATGCTGGAAGCAGTTGGTCTGGGTTCACGAATTAACTATTATCCCGATAATTTATCGGGGGGGCAAAAACAAAGAATTGCTATCGCCCGTGCTTTAGTCAATCATCCCCCCCTCGTTTTGGCTGATGAACCTACAGCGGCGCTAGATAAACAGTCCGGACGTGATGTGGTAGAAATTATGCAGCGCTTGGCTAAGGAACAAGGTACTGCTATTCTACTGGTTACCCATGATAATCGCATCCTCGATATAGCTGATCGCATTCTAGAAATGGAAGATGGTTTATTGACCCGCGACTCCTCCACCATAACTTAATGAATGATCCTCCTTAACTTCTATTACCAAATCTACTGGCAATGATTTTGGGGGTGATTTTATTAAGAGCTCCATAAATAATTCTGGATGTAATGATCGCCAAAAATACTTGACAAATTCTTCTATTTGTGCATCATTCATACCTGAAAAACCCGCAGCAATCATTTTATGTTCTGCTTCTTTACGCCACTTTAAAGAAAATCTGTAATCAGTTGGTTTAACTATTATTAAACTATCTATTTTTTCCCACAGGGGTACATAAGCTCCTAACTGCTGGTTCCTAGAACGGGCAAAAGCCTGATCTTCTGGGGTGATAATCGGTGCTGGTGCATTAGTAAATGTTTCTGGGTCTATGGGTAACACCCCCACAAACCAACCTTCAAATAACACTATATCAACTTGATCTATTATTTCTGGGGTAGTGCGATCGCCTATTCCACAAAGGGCGGATTTATCAAAACGGGGAACTGTCACGGGAAACTTGTTTTGGAGAATCTGATCCAGTAGGCTTAAACCTAGGTGAATATCGTGGGTTCCTGGTGGACCTCGCCAAATCAATCGGGGGTCTTGCTCTCTTAACTTCACGCGATCGCTGTGAGTTTTATATAAATCATCCAATGATAGACTTAAACTAGAGTATCCCAAGTGTCGGAGAACCAGGTTGAGGATCTGGCACATTGTGGTTTTACCCGTGCCCTGGGGACCTAAAATCCCCTGAATCATAGGCCTCCCTAAACTTTTTCTGCTCGAGGCAATTTTTACCCCCAGGGGTAGCCATAAGTCCCATAATGCCTGTAACATGGTTTGGGTGGGTATTTGCAGGTTATTTTCGCACAGTTGCTTAAAATCCGGAAAAACACACCTAAGAAGAGATAATCGCTCTTCCACAACCTGGTTTACATTCTCAGGGGTAATGCCAAATAGCTTTGCCCCAGCTTCCCATGTCCTAACTTCTTGTGCTAAAACTTGCCAATGTTCCCTTTCACCCGCAAGTAAACTTGCCAGTGAGACTTGACTGAGCCAACTGTTGCTCATAACTGACACTCACGAACTTACTCAAAACAACTTTCTACCCTAGGAACCTAATTTGAAGGCCTCTAAAAACAGACTATATATTAAACCAATCTTGAGCCAATTGAGGGATTCGACCCAAATGGCTCGTTGGGAAAAAAACCCACGACTATAGAACAATCTGCTGGCAACTTCCGTCAGTAAAACCAAGACAGCAGCGGCCCATATATCCAGTTGAGCTTGTTGTCCTGCGGTGGTGGAAACTACTGATCCCAAAAAAAAACCAAATAGCCAACTAATCAACAACAGACATAATCGTCGCCAAGGGTTCATGAACCATTGTGCCACATTTGTGGCAATGGTATCTAACAAATTGTTAAGACGAGTATTCTGCATATAGATTGGGGGATGAATGAAATGGGACAAGAGTTAATTATCTAATGTCTAACTGCTATTCGCAAACTATTGCTGAAAACTATGATTATCAAATCCCCCGCACATCTTAAATTCACAGTTATAACTTTTACATTAATTATGCTAGGGCTACTGGGGGGATGTTTAGGACTGACTGTGTCCTTTGATTCCCAACCCTCCGATAGTATATCGCAAGCACCAGAGAAATCACCACTTTTGGAAAATGATACAGCTACACCAAGTCCCCAGTTCCAGCAGGTTGAACCTAAGACAATTAGTGACCGAACACTGGAAAAGAGCAAATTTGGCAATTTACGCATCAGTAATAAGACATATCAACCAATTCGTTTAGCCTTGTTGTTACGACATTCCCCATCCTCTCCTTCAGGGAAAAAAGGTTTAATTCCTGCTCATTGGGACTTTGCTCCCCAAGAAGGTAGTCAGGGAGGTTTAATACTGTCCTTACCAGATGGTAGTTTGAAGTTGGAAAAAGGGGATATTTTGGTAGCTTTTGCTCAAGATGGCTCACGACGTTATTGGGGACCGTATATTGTGGGGGAAACCTCTGATCCATTATGGGATCCCAAAACTGGAGAATGGCAATTAACACTTGTCCCTTAATTAACTCAATTCATTTTTAGTTTGTATTTGCGGGTCGTGACTTTATGAGGCTAAAATCAATTAATTTATCTCCTATAAGATACTGGTTTCAAAACGTGGGCGATAATTCCATATTGATAACAATTTTTACCCTAATCTGGTTGTTAGGAATTAATTTTATTGCGTTTATATGGAACCTGGGAAGTGTGGGACTAATAGATGAAACTGAGCCATTGTTTGCTGAAGCATCCCGACAAATGTTGATCACTGGAGATTGGATCACACCTTTTTTCGATGGTCAAACACGGTTTGATAAGCCAGCTTTAATTTATTGGTTCCAGGCGATCGCTTATAAGATTATGGGTGTCAATGAATGGGCAGTACGCATACCCTCAGCTTTAGCTGCTATTAGTGTCACGGTTATGGCTTTTTATGTGGTAAAGTGGCACTTGACCGAAAAAGACCGATTAGACCAAACAACGAACCTCCCTCGTCGTTATTTTATAGCCACCCTGACATCGGGTATGATAGCTCTCAACCCAGAAATGATTGTTTGGGGAAGGGTAGGGGTTTCAGATATGCTACTCACTGGTGGTATTGCTTGTTCTTTACTCAGTTTTTTTGTGGGTTATGCCCAGAATTCTCCCCCCTCCCGCTGGCCTAATCCATGGTATGTCACCAGTTATGTTTTGATGGGTGCAGCGGTTCTCACCAAAGGACCTGTGGGTATAGTTCTCCCTGGATTTATTCTCATTGCCTTTGCTTTATATCTAGGCAAGTTTAAACAACTATGGCAAGAAGCTCAACCAGTCCTTGGCATATTCATTGTTGTAATCATTAATGCCCCTTGGTATGTTTTAGTAACTTGGCGCAATGGATGGAACTTCATTAATACCTTCTTTGGCTATCACAACATAGAACGTTTCACAGAAGTGGTGAACGGTCATTCAGCTCCTTGGTATTTTTATTTCCTGGTGGTGTTATTTGGTTTTCTACCCTACTCTGTATTTCTCCCAGCAGCTTTAATCAAATTCATGGGGTGGAAATTTTGGCAGAACTCCTGGCGCTCTTACATAATATCACAAGAACGTTCTCAACACTTGGGTTTGTTTGCCTGTTTTTGGTTCCTGGGTGTATTTATCTTCTTCACCATTGCTACCACAAAACTTCCTAGTTATGTATTACCCCTTATGCCAGCTGCAGGTATTCTTATAGGTTTGTTTAGTAGCGATTTATTTACTCATAAACCAACTGATAAATCTTTTCGTCTCAGCAGTTGGGCAAATGTGGCTTTTTCGTTAACCATTGCGATCGCTTTACTTCATGTTTTACAACTTTTGGGTACAGATTCAGCTGCTCCTGAATTTTATCAACAACTGCAACATTCAGGTTTGACTAACCTGGGGGGGTGGATTTGGTTGATTGCGGCTATTGCGGTTGCCTGTTTAAACTTAATTCGTAGTTATAGAATAGTTCTTCCCACCAATATTCTGGCATTTGTAATATTCCTAGCACTTGTGCTTATGCCCGCATTATTTATGATGGATGAACAACGTCAAGCTCCTTTGAGACAATTATCTGCACTTGCTGTATCTGAAATAAAACCCCATGAGGAATTAGTCATGGTAGGTTTTCAAAAACCAACCGTAAGTTTTTATTCCCGAAAAGCAGTCACCTACCTTGAGGATGCACAGGAAGCGTTGGATTACATTCGCACCCAAAGTGTCACTACTAAAAATTCACATTCCTTACTGCTTTTATTGGAACACCAAGAATTCATGACCATGAGTTTACCACTAGAAAATTATAAACCTATGGGTAAAAAAGGTGCTTACCATCTAATTCGTGTACCTTTACCACCCATAAAAAAGAGTCATTCTCTTTCTAAGGCTTGATTAATTTCACCTAATAAGTCTTCCATGGAAATAGAACGAGGTAATAGCTGAGTAGCAACACCCTGATTAACCTTGCCCAACCTTCCCAATAAATTCACATTAATATCACTCGTCCTTTTATCAAGCACTAAAATTGGAGGTAACTTCACCTGCAAATTTGCAAGGGAATTTAATACATTTTCTATTTCCTGAGTTGCTGTAGCTTCCCCAATACAGAGTAATATCAAATCAACACTCTGATGAATGATTTGTTGCACTAACTCCCGCCAACAGTTACCTATCCCCGCCTTAAAACCAGCAGTTTGTAAATATTGAATCAGTGCTTGAAACCATTCTCCACCCACTTGAACCTTACTTGTAGAGTTTTGCTTTGCCACCAATTTCTGTGACTGCATCATATGCTTTAAAGAATATTGGGGAGAGTCTGATCTCTGAATGTTACTTACTCTACTATGAGCGTGTTTACTGTTCACATCGGGTAAATCACTTAACATGGTTATATCCACTACTAATATATTTGGAGGACAACCAATACCAGAGGCAATTTCCAATACGGATACTAAATGATCTAAATTATGACCATGTATCGTTTCTTTGCCCATAGGTGTCAAGCAAGGAAAGACTCCCAACCCAGGTATTTGAGATGCTGCTAGGGTAGTAGCTGCATCACAGGTAACTAGAGGTATTTTGGCCAATCTGGGATATTGAGGTAACTGCTGTAAATACTTCTGCGCATTGACATTATCAGTATCTAACAAAATCACATCAAACTGCCATACCCTGGCCAAAATTTCCGCCTGTTCTAAATCATCCACTTCTATTACCCGATGCTCTGTTAAAGAGGGATGGGGATTGGATTCCAGTTCTGCACTAACTAGTCTAAGGATTTTTAAGGTTTTTTGTGTGGGTAAGGGTTCCTCCGACGGAGAATCTATCTTCTCTGATTTTGCTACCATACACCATCTTTCTACTATGGGAACCATAGCCGAATATTCCACTGGTAAGCTCAAAAAATCATCCGCTCTATTTAAGTAAGCCTGTTCTTTTTCTGCACCTGTAGCCGTAATAATTACGGGAATGTGTCGAGTCGCACTGTCTGATTTTAGCAGAGTTAGCACGTCCCAACCAGAAAGTAGAGGTAGTAGAGGATTTAAAAATATAGTCTTCGGTTGTAATCGTCTTGCTTTTTCCAGCGCTTCAGTTCCAGAACGAGCAATTACTACCCGATATCCCAAACTTTTCAGGTGTTGGGTAATTTCCTCTATATATCTACTGACTGCTTCCACAATCAAAATTAAACGCTGGGAAGATATTAATTGAGGTGTTTCCCCATTTCCCCCCGATGTGTCTGTAAAACTTGTTTTTGGCGGGGAGGGTGGCAATAACAAGGTAAATTGACTACCTTTACCTTCACGAGATAAAAAACTTACATCTCCTCCGTGTAACCGCGCCAATGCCCGGGTGAGGACTAATCCTAACCCAGTACCCTCAAACTGGCGATTTAGAGGGTTTTCTAACTGTTGGAATTTTTGGAAGATTAAATGTTGTTGGTGGTCAGGAATACCAATTCCCGTATCCCATACTGTAAAAGCAATCCATCCTTCCCATCTATTTACTCGCAGTCCCACTTTCCCAAAACTTTCGGTGAATTTGAAGGCATTGCCCAGCAAATGCACTAACATCTGTCTTAACCTTAGTTCATCCGCCACTATTTCTTTTAGTCCTGGTTCAATGCTCAAGCTAAATTCATGACTGGGCAATGATTCACCCTTTCTTCCTGTTTGATTATGTACCGATCTGGCTTCTACCAAAGCGCGATCGCACACTTCCTGAATTCGTACTGGTGATGGTGTGAGTTCCATCTGTCCAGTTTCCATGCGTGTCAAATCTAAAATATCATTCACCACACTCATCAAATGACGACCACTTTGATGAATGAGTCCTGCATAGCGAGCTTGTCTTTCGTTTAATTCTCCTAAATTCTTATCCACTAAAAGTCTTGACAAACCCAAAACTGCTGTTAGGGGAGTTTTCAACTCATGGCTAATACAAGCTAGGAATTCATCTTTTAACCGGTTAAGTTGAATTAAATCCGCATTTTTAGCAGCTAATTCCTTAAAAAGTTGTTGTTGTTCGGTTACATCTGTGGCCAAGACTAACCATAGGTCCTTGGTTAAAAGTTGTGAATTTTCCTTTGTTAATGTCAATTGTGATTCCGGACCCCAGATTTTCAGTTCTCGACTATCTAGGGGGATTTTAGCAAACTGCCAAATTCGTTCCTGGCCATTTTGCACCTCTACCACACAGATACAAGTACCCTGTTGAGAGTCTAGATAGCAGTAATTGGGGGAATCATTGGCTTTACTGTAGGATTCCTCTATTGTGTTTAAATCTGGTTGATAATCTTGTGTATGTTTTAAATTAAGTTTATTTATCTCTAAAGGTTTTTCTATAGAGAAACTAGATTTTACATATTCACTGATACGGGTGTGATTATGAATAGGTTGTGGAACTTGCATTTTAACTGCTGTTAAAATGCTTTCCACCTGCATTCTAATCCCTTCAGGATCCTTCAAAACTCCCAATTGTTCCCACCAAGCAGGATTTTTAGTTAGGATCTCACCGTTTCCGGTTTGCAACATCAAGGGCCAAGGTAATCGCTCTAACAATTGAACAAAAGGATTTCTTTGCCAGGGGCGAGTTGTTTTCCTCTGAATATCATCAGTTTTCTGGGGAGGATTGTCTTCCTTAATAACCTTACTATGACTAGTAAAAAAAGCTAATAGGCGTTTACTGTCAAGTAAACCCAAGAACTTCCCATCTGAGTCAACTAAGGCCCAGTCTAAACTTGAGTTCTTTTGATGTTTTGGATACCGTAACAACAGGCCCAGTTTATTTAGGGAATTGGATGCTACAATAGTCTCTAGTGGGGAAATAAGATTAGAATGGCAGATAGAGATAGGTTGTTCCAGATTTAAAAGTGTTTTTTCACCAGTGGTCAACAATTTACCCATTAATTTAGTGGTAGACAACATTCCCAGGGGAGAATGTTGGGAATTGAGCACCACTAGACGGTCACACTGCTCCTTGGCAAAAATTTCCATAACTACTGCTAGAGTAGTTGTTTCGGAGCAGGTAGGTACAGTTGCCAGAAAATCATAAAGTGGGCATTCTAGCATTAACATAAGCCTTGGGGGTCTTTTTTGCTGTAGTTAGTATCCACAGGCACTTTGACCGGGTCACTGACTGCCAACACACTAATGTCATAGGAACTGCGTCAGCAACGGTCATGGCTAAAACAATTATTACTCCAAATATTGGTTTTAGAACCTTGAGGAATTATAATGATTAATATTGAGACAATACTTCAATTTTGTTTATTTATCTTATCAGTGTGGTAATCTAATGACTATGAGCTGGCGATTTCATTTGGGAGAAAAGTGCGGCTATGGTTATCTCCATATTAACCAAATATACAAGCAAACCAACATAAATGATATTAGTTATATTATTCCTATATCCTGCACTGGAAAAACTCCTCTATAGTTTAGTTACACACTATGATAATCTAATCAACACTCTTATAAATCTAACACCGGGTTCATTTATAAGCGTATCCATGAGTAATGTCTCTATAAATAATAGATCAGGCATATCAGGATTAGAACTACCTGGAACTTACTTATTAAATTATACTAAAGAAAAAAGATACCTAGGTCTTGATTACAAAGAAGGTTACACACTTGTTCTGGCTTGTGAAAACTCACACACAAATCAACAGTTTCAAGACATGACCGATGGAGAAAGACAGGAGCTATTAAAAAAGCTAAAGTTGGATTACGGGAGGATTTTGCTCAACTATTTTAGTGTGGACCAGAATTTAAAAACAACAATTGACCAGTTTATCAGTACCCTATTTTGTGCTAATATTCCTGTGCCTCAGGTTATAGAAATTCACATGGAGCTGATTGACGAATTTTCTAAACAGCTAAAATTAGAGGGGAGGAGTGATGAAACCTTACTAGACTATAGACTAACACTCATAGATGTACTAGCCAATTTGTGTGAGGTTTATCGATGTTCAACTTCTAGGATAACCTGATGAATAAAACCAAAAAGACTTATGTATTAAAGCTATATGTAGCTGGTAACACGCCCAACTCTGTGAGAGCATTAAGCACATTAAAAAACATATTAGAGAAAGAATTTGAAGGAGTCTATGCTTTAAAAGTGATAGACGTTCTCAAGAGTCCACAATTAGCAGAGGAAGATAAAATTCTAGCCACACCCACACTGTCAAAGATTTTACCACCGCCGGTGCGCAAGATCATTGGAGATCTGTCTGATCGGGAGAGGGTGTTAATAGGTCTAGACTTACTCTATGAAGAGCTGAGCGAGGAGGAGTGGGATAACATAGATGATCACAAAATTGAGGAAATAAACTAGTCCGTATGGGACAATTAACCATTTAAGATCAAGTATACAATTGGCAATGAGCGACCAGGAGAAACAAGAACAAAAAGAACAGCCAACCCCTACCAGCGCTGGAGTAGAGAAAATTCGCACTATGATAGAGGGGTTTGATGATATTAGCCATGGTGGGTTACCAATTGGCAGAACCACTCTGTTAAGCGGTACTTCTGGAACCGGAAAGACCCTATTATCATTACAATTTCTCTATAATGGCATTACCCACTTTGATGAACCGGGAGTATTTGTTACCTTTGAGGAGTCTCCCAGTGACATTATCAAAAACGCCCACATTTTTGGCTGGAACCTGCAGAAACTGATTGAACAGGGAAAACTGTTTATTCTGGATGCTTCCCCAGATCCTGAAGGACAGGACATAGTGGGGAACTTCGACCTTTCAGCTTTGATTGAACGATTACAGTATGCCATTCGTAAATACAAAGCTAACCGGGTTTCTATAGACTCAATCACCGCCGTATTTCAACAGTATGAAGCCATAGGGGTAGTAAGAAGAGAAATATTTCGGTTAGTAGCCCGTCTAAAACAGCTGAATGTCACCACAATTATTACTACAGAAAGGGGTGAAGAATATGGACCAGTAGCTTCCTTTGGGGTGGAAGAATTTGTGTCTGATAACGTAGTGATTGTTCGTAACGTTTTGGAGGGAGAACGCCGCCGACGGACCATTGAGATTCTCAAACTGCGCGGTACAACCCACATGAAAGGTGAATATCCCTTTACGATTACCAATGCGGGGGTGAATATATTCCCCTTGGGAGCAATGCGGTTAACACAAAGATCTTCTAACGTTCGGGTTTCTTCAGGGGTTAATACCCTAGATGAAATGTGTGGGGGAGGTTTCTTCAAAGACTCAATTATTTTAGCTACTGGGGCTACTGGTACTGGAAAAACCCTCCTGGTAAGTAAATTTATCCAGGATGGCTGTGTTAGCGGTGAAAGAGCCATACTATTTGCCTATGAAGAGTCTCGAGCCCAACTGTCGCGTAACGCTTATTCTTGGGGGATTGACTTTGAAGAGTTGGAACGCCAGGGTTTATTAAAAATAATTTGTACCTACCCCGAATCTACCGGTTTAGAGGATCACTTACAAATTATTAAATCAGAGATTGCCGACTTCAAGCCAGCTCGTATTGCTATTGACTCTCTTTCAGCCTTAGCTAGGGGTGTAAGTAATAATGCCTTCCGCCAATTTGTCATTGGTGTAACTGGCTATGCTAAACAAGAAGAAATCACCGGTTTCTTCACTAATACCAGTGACCAGTTTATGGGATCTCACTCGATCACCGATTCTCACATTTCTACTATTACCGACACAATTATTATGTTACAATATGTAGAAATCCATGGGGAAATGTCCCGGGCAATAAATGTATTTAAAATGCGTGGTTCTTGGCATGATAAGGGAATTAGAGAATACAACATTACAGCAGATGGACCCAATATTAAAGATTCCTTTAGGAATTACGAGAGAATCGTCAGTGGGGCACCTACCCGAGTTAGTATAGATGAGAAAGCAGAACTTTCTCGCATTGTTAAACGGTTCGAAGATAAATAAACTGTGAAATGCCAAAATGAAGTTATGTTTGGTATAGTAGCATGTTATTTGTTTCCTTGGTTATGATGCTATATTCTGTGGGAAGACAACTTTTTTTGCTCGCAGATGGTTCTTTGTGTGAGGGGATGCGGTGAAAGGACAGCAATTATTTCATAGTTTCTTGCCCGGTGTGACAGCAGCAGTATTAACAACTCAGCCTGCTTGGGCTGGAACCTTCAAGGCTAATGATTTGAAACTGGTTTCTTCTCCTGTTGTATCGACTGCGACGAATCCTAAAGTTTCTGTTGTGGAAAACAACTGGCAGCTGGCTGCAACTACGGTTGATCATGCACCACTTTTTGACTATCAGCTTGATTTTGGTCAAGCTGTTTTACCGGAACTGCCTAGTTCTAGTCCACTCCCGGTGGTAAATGGTGCTAATGTACCATCGCCAACCAAGCTCAAAACAGTTTTGTCCTTATCCCCTGTTAACCCCAAGGTGATATCAGGGAAAACTTATAATCAGGTAGCTCAGATAACATTACCTCAGGACAATCCTTCGGGAATAGCACAAACTAATTCCCAATCTGTGAACCCTACATCGGATTCTCCTCAGACGATTTTGGAACGTTTTAAACCTAACCCCAACTTTTTGGATGTACCTCAAGATTCTCAAGGAGTTAAGGTGCAGACAACAGAGGCAATTAGTTTAGAACAGGCTTTGGAATTGGCCAAGCAGAATAATAATGATTTACAAGTGGCTGTTTTGCAGTTACAACGTAGTCAATCCTCTTTAAGGGAGGCACAAGCTGCTTTGTTGCCTAGCTTGAATGTACTCGGTGGTGTGACCAGAAGTCGTAGTTCCAGTGCTACTCTCCAGGAAAGACAAACCGCTAAACGCCTCAATATACCCTCTGAAAATCCAGACGCTACCTCCGTATTTGATTCTCAGGCAGAACTACGGTATGACTTATACACATCAGGTAGAAGAACGGCAGCTATTAAGGAAGCCGAAGAACAAGTGCGTCTCCAACAATTTGAGGTGGAAAGGCAATCGGAAGAAATTCGTTTAAATGTTGCTACGGAGTATTATGGCTTGCAACAGTCAGATGAGAGCGTGAGAATTGCTCGCTCCGCAGTGGAAAATTCCCAAGCCAGCTTACGGGATGCTCAAGCATTAGAGCGAGCAGGTGTGGGAACCAAATTTGATGTGTTGCGATCGCAGGTTAATTTAGCCAATTCTCAACAAGAACTGACAGATGCCCTATCCCAGCAGGCTATAGCTCGTCGTCGTTTGTCCCTGAGATTGAACTTACCTCAGTCTGTGAGTATTACCGCTTCGGATCCGGTGCAGTTAGCGGGATTATGGAAAAGCAGTTTAGAAGATAGTATTGTTCTAGCTTATGAAAACCGTGCCGAACTGCAGCAAAAATTGGCAGAGAGGAATATTAGAGAACAACAAAGAAAACAAGCCTTAGCCACACTAGGTCCGCAAATTAGCTTCATTGCCAGATATGACTTATTAGATCAATTTAACGACGGAGTGGCGATTAACGATGGTTATTCTGTGGGATTGCGAGCCAGCATGAACCTATATGATGGTGGTGCTTCCCGGGCCAGAGCAGCTAGGGCTAAAACTGAAATAGCCATTGCGGAGACTGAATTTGCTGAAAGGCGTAATCAGGTTCGTTTTCAAGTGGAGGAAGCCTATTCCAGTCACCTAGCCAATTTGGAAAACGTGCAAACTGCTGCTACTGCTCTAGATCAAGCTAAGGAATCCCTGAGACTGGCTAGACTACGTTTCCAAGCTGGTGTGGGAACTCAAACCGATGTTATCAATGCCCAAAGTGAACTTACCCGTTCGGAGGCTAATCGTGTTCGGGCTATTTTGAATTACAATTTAGCTCTAACCAGATTACAGAGATATGTCACCTCTAGGGCGGTTCAAAAGTCTTGATCCATGGGGGATTTCAGGAAATGGGGAAAATTGTGTTTTCATGAATTTTATATGAATTATCTTGTTGCTGTGCTACCAGATCGTATCCAGGCCGAATCGGCCTACTTGAGTTTAGAAAAGGAGGGTATTACTAGCTCCATTTTGGGTAGGGGATATAAAACTGCTGATGAGTTTGGGTTAATAGATCCCAATGAAGAGGCTAAAAAACAAGTTAAACTCATGGCATTTTGGTTAATACCATTTGGCTTTTTTGCTGGGTTTACATTTAGTTTAATTACTGGCTTAGACACGTTTATCTGGGCTGGGGAAATTGGTAATCATATAATTGGGGGTTTACTGGGCGCTGCTAGTGGTGCTATGGGTAGTGTGTTTGTGGGAGGTGGTGTAGGTTTGATTTTTGGTGGTGGTGATGCTTTACCCTATCGCAACCGGTTATCCGCTGGGAAATACCTAATTGTAGTTCAAGGTTCAGAAGCTCTGACTCGCCAAGCTACACGCATTCTCCGTCAGTATGATCCAGAGAATATTCAAGGTTATGCAGATAATGGTTAGTAAAGCAGCTTAAAAACTAGTCAAACCCCACTTTGAAGATTAATTATGTTGCCAAGAGAAGAACTGTTAAAGGGTGTTGAAAACCGCGATATTATTGCCCATGTAATTGACCAAGCAGAACAGGCTATAAAGACCTGGGAAGTGGTAATAACTGACTTTTTATCTCCCCCAGAGTTAGCTGAAATTGAACGAGTTTTTAGCCGGTTAATGGAGGTGCATTTAGTAGCCTGGGGTGGATATCTCCAAGCTGAACGTCAACGAGTGGCTATCGCTCGTTCTGAAATGCCTTTAGATATATCCCAAGTGGTTGTTACCGTTTTAGACATAGCTGGAAATTTTCTGTTTGACACTGCCACCCACCGGGATTTTTTAGGGGCTATGCTAGGTACGGGGATTGTGCGAGAAAAAACAGGAGATATCATTATTTTAGGGGAGAGGGGAGCCCAAGCAATAGTAGTTCCAGAACTGGCAGAATTTTTAACCATGAATTTGCAACAGGTGCGTTCTGTGCCAGTGAAAACTCAGGTCATAGATTCTAGCGAGTTAAAAATTAGGGAACCCAAAAAGAAGGAATTAACTACAGTAGAAGCTTCTTTAAGATTGGATGCCATTGCTTCTGCTGGTTTTGGTATGTCTAGAAGTAAAATGGTTGATTTAATTGATTCCGGGGATGTGCGTGTCAATTGGAAGGAGATTACTCAAAGCAGTTACCAGTTAAAAATGGGAGACTTAATAGCAATTCGCGGTAAAGGGCGTTTGCAAGTGGGCGAAATTGCTGTCACCAAAAAGGACAGATATCGAATCCAGTTGACTAGGTATATGTAGATCTGGTTAACAACCTTAAATATAAGCTAAATAAATAGAAATTTTCTATAACTTCGATTCATAATTGAATGGGTAACTGCTAAAGGTGTGACAGTGGTTGGTATTGTTATTGTTTCCCACAGCAAACAATTAGCTCTAGGAGCACAAGAACTAGCTGCACAAATGGTACAGGGAAAAATTTCCCTTGCTGTCGCAGCGGGTGTGGATGACCCCACAAACCCATTGGGTACAGATCCAATTCAGGTTTATCAAGCCATCTCTTCTGTATTCTCTGAGGATGGGGTCATTGTATTGATGGATTTGGGTAGCGCTCTTATGAGTGCAGAAATGGCATTGGAGTTTTTACCACCAGCACAACGGGATAAAATCTATTTGTGTGATGCTCCCTTGGTGGAAGGTGCTATTGCTGCTACTGTTGCTGCTAGTACTGGCAAAAATGTTCAGGAGGTTCTAAGGGAAGCTCAAGGTGCTTTGCTGGCTAAATCTCATCAATTAAATTTAATCGCTCATCCCTTACATAACGATTCTAACAATATTGACGGTACTGTTCCCACAGAGGAACTTCGCATTCAAATCAAAAACCGTCTTGGTCTACATGCTCGACCTGCAGCTCAGTTTGTCGCTACAGCCTGCCGTTTTGAAGCGAAAATTCAGGTGCAGAATTTAACTAGAAATACGGAAGCAGTTAGAGGTGATAGTATTAACCAAGTTGCTACCCTGGGCGTACGTCAAGGACATGAATTATTAATTACTGCTAGGGGTAGGGATGCTCAGGAGGCAATTACAGCTCTACAGTCCTTAATTATCCATAATTTCGGAGAGCAAGATGCTGTTCTGGAATTGCCAACCCACCCCATCTCCCCCCTCCCCGACAATCCTGGTCAATTTACGGGAATCGCCGCTTCTCCTGGCATTGCGATCGCTCCTGTAGTTCATTATCAATTAGCTCCTGTGTCTATTACGGAATACCACATAGAGAATGTGGAAATTGAGTGGCAAAGACTACAACATGCTATCCAAAGGGCGAAACAGGAGATTACGATGTTGCTTTCCCACGCATCGGTGCAAATAGGTGATGCGGAGGCGGCAATATTTGATGCTCATCTTTTATTTCTGGCAGATCCAGTAATGTTAGATGCTGTTCGTAGGTATATTATAGAAGATAGATTAAACGCTGAGGCGGCATGGCAAGCGGTAGTGGAAGAGGTAACCAACTCCTATCGCCAACTGGAAGATGCTTATTTGAAGGAGAGAGTGGATGATGTGGTAGATGTGGGAAGAAGGGTATTGAGAATTCTGCTGGGTAATTTGCCCACGGAATTACATATCTTGGAACCATCAATTGTAGTGGGGACGGATTTAACTCCCTCGGATACAGCTAGGTTGGATCCTCGCAAGGTATTGGGGATTTGTATGACTGCTGGTAGTGCTACTTCTCATAGTGCTATTATTGCCCGAACTTTGGGTATTCCTGCAGTGGTTGGTGTGGATTCCCAGGTTTTGACCGTGGAAAATGGTGCTGTAATTGCTCTGGATGGTGAAGGTGGTAGGGTGTGGATAGAACCAGAGGGATCTGTATTGACTGCTCTAGAAAATAAACGTCAAGTCTGGCAAACTAATCAAGCTGAAGCTAGAAAGAAGGCCCACCAACCCGCAACTACCCGCGATGGTCAAAGAATTCATGTATTCGCCAATATTGGCAGTGTGGCTGATGCTAAAGCTGCTGTTGGCTATGGTGCAGAAGGTGTGGGTCTGCTACGAACAGAATTTTTATATTTGGAACAGATTAAACCACCCACGGAGGAAGAACAGTTACAAGTTTATCAGGATATTGCCCAAACTTTAGGGGAACTTCCATTGATTATCCGCACTTTGGATGTGGGAGGAGATAAACAAATACCCTATCTGGGCTCTACTCTCCAGGAAACTAATCCCTTTTTGGGTGTGCGCGGCATTAGATTTTGTTTGGAACATCCCTATTTACTCAAAACTCAATTAAGAGCTATTTTACGAGCCAGCGCTAAACACCACATTAAAGTTATGTGGCCTATGATTAGTACTTTAACTGAGTTACGTGCCGCTAAATCAATTTTAAACCAATCCATGGCAGAGCTTAAAAAAGATGGTATGGAGTTTGATGCCAAACTGCCCGTAGGAGTTATGATTGAAACCCCAGCCGCTGTAGCTATTGCCGATCACCTGGCCAAAGAAGTAGACTTTTTTAGTATTGGTACAAATGATCTGAGTCAATATGTTATGGCATGCGATCGCACTAATCCTAAAGTAGCAAATTTAACTGATGCCTTACAGCCAGCCGTGCTGCGGATGATTCAACAAACGGTAGAAGCCGGGCACGCAGCCAATATTTGGGTCGGACTATGCGGTGAAATTGCCGCTGAAACCGCAGTTGCACCTATTCTTATAGGTTTGGGAATAGACGAACTGAGTACTAATCCCCAGGCGATCGCACCCTTAAAGCAGGTCATTTCCCAACTGACTACCACTGAATCTCAGGTTTTAGCCAGGGTGGCATTGAACCAGGATTCAGCTTCCAGAGTCAGGGAGTTGGTTTATCCCATAGGTTAAGGGAAAAGAAATTGGAAGTTAACGGAGAAAGCTACTAACAAACCACATTAAAATAAATGTTAGCACAGCCGAGAACTGGTTAGGAGAAATTGACTTTCCTAAAATTGACAGGCTATCCAATGGTATTCCCCCAGCTATCAGACCTCCCATCATTAAACCCAGTACCAGAGTTACCAATGTCAACAAAACCGCCCTCAGAAATTTGTTTTCCTTGCGATTAATGAAATAAATACTTAGAACTAACCCCACAAGTAATGTTAACTGTAATACTTGTGCTGTATTATAGTCGACGAACATACTGATAGAAATTAACCCTAAATAAGAACCTGCTGGCCATAGTATGTCGGAGACACTGGGCTGATCCCAAAATCTTTGTAGCCAAGACGGGGAGTAAGCGCTGGGGTTAACAACTTGTTTTTGGGGGGATGGCATTCGCATTTCAGGAAAGCGAATTCCTTCAGGAACCTTAATTTTGCCCTCCTGACGCATTCGCAGACGCTCCATTAGAATTGCATCATAAGCTGCTTCAACAATTTCCCGAATCCTATTATCACTACCATACTGTTCTAACAGGCGATTTCGAGCATTTTGAATCTCATCGAAACTAGCATCTTTTGACACCCCAAGATTTTCGTAGGGACTTTGATCGCTCATAGCTGTTTTTGGCTTAGATCTTATTGATACTTTTTCCGTTTAAAGAGGATAGCACTCTTGATAGAGGGGAACAAAACTGCCAAACACCTCGTCAAGTGTTTTGAATAGACTGAACGTAGCTGTTTGGAATGGCCAACTAGAATTTAGTTATCACTATTAATAAGAAATGAGGTTTAAGTGGGTGGAATTAAATATAAGATGAACGTAGGTTGGGTTGAAGTATGAAACCCAACGCCCGCATGGGTCTCGTTCCTCGACCCATCCTACAAATAATTCTGTCTCCCTACTCAGGTTTAGTTCTAGTCATGTAATATAGTACCATATTATGCCATACAATTAAGATTATGCCATATAATTAAGTAACTGAAGATAAGTTTCGTGAGGGGTGATGTTATGCGTGTCCTACTGGTTTATCCCATATTTCCCAAAACCTTCTGGTCCTATGAAAAAATCCTCGACCTGGTAGATAGAAAAGTCCTACTACCACCTTTAGGCCTCATTACAGTAGCTGCTATTTTACCCCAGGAATGGGAGTTTAAGCTAGTAGACCGTAACATTCGTCCCGCTACAGAAGAGGAATGGGCATGGGCTGATGTGGTTATTTTCTCAGCTATGATTGTCCAAAAACAAGACCTGTTAGATCAGGTACGCGAAGCAAAACGTCGTGGTAAATTAGTGGCCTTAGGTGGGCCCTACCCCACATCCACACCCCAAGAGGTACAAGAAGCGGGAGCGGATTTTCTGATTTTGGATGAGGGGGAAATTACCCTACCCATGTTTGTCACCGCCATAGAAAGCGGTCAGAAATCGGGCATTTTTCGGGCTACGGAAAAACCAGATGTCACAAGCACACCAATTCCTCGATTTGATTTGCTAGACTTTAGTGCCTATGACATGATGTCAGTGCAGTTTTCTCGAGGTTGCCCTTTTCAATGCGAGTTTTGTGACATTATTGTCCTCTATGGCAGAAAACCCAGAACTAAAACTCCAGAACAACTTTTAGCTGAGTTGGATTGTCTTTATCGGTTAGGTTGGCGGCGTGGTATATTCATGGTTGACGATAACTTTATTGGCAATAAACGTAATGTTAAATTATTGCTTAAAGAGTTAAAGGTTTGGATGGCAGAACATGAGTATCCTTTCCGGTTTGACACGGAAGCATCTATAGATTTAGCCCAAGATCCCGAATTAATGGAATTGATGGTTGAGTCTGGTTTTGCCGCAGTATTTTTGGGCATTGAAACCCCCGATGAAGATAGTTTACAACTAACCAAAAAATTTCAAAATACCCGCAGTTCCCTAGCAGAATCGGTACAAACTATTATTAAGACGGGACTGCGACCCATGGCAGGCTTTATTATTGGTTTTGATGGGGAACAAAAAGGTGCAGGCGATCGCATTGTCAGATTTGCAGAGCAAGCTGCCATTCCCTCCACCACCTTTGCCATGTTACAAGCATTGCCAAACACTGCATTATGGCATCGGTTACAAAAGGAAGGAAGACTAAGGGAAAATCAGGATGGGAATATTAATCAGACAACTTTAATGAACTTTATCCCCACCCGTCCTTTGGAGGACATTGCCAAGGAATATGTTGATGCTTTTTGCGCCTTATATGATCCCATTAAGTATTTAGATCGTACCTATAGGTGTTTTCTACTCATGGGTTCACCCAAGTGGAAAGCTCCCTTCAAAATGCCTGATTGGGTAATCGTAAAAGCCCTGTTAATAGTTATTTGGAGACAGGGAATTAAAAGAGAAACCCGGTGGAAATTTTGGCATCATCTATTTAGCATTATCAAACATAATCCCCAGGTGGCAGAACATTATTTGGCAACTTGCGCCCACAACGAACATTTCTTGGAATACCGCCAAATTGTTCGAGATCAAATTGAAAGTCAATTAGCTGTTTATTTAGCTCAAGGAGCAGAAAAACCTTATGTGGTCCCACAAAAGGAAAAAGTAGGGGTTTAGGGACGGACCATCCCCCCAATTTTAAAACTCTTTTACCATCAAAGTCCAAACCTCCTCCCCCGGATGGACAATGGTTTTACCCACGGGTAAGATTGCCAAAGCGTTAGTTTGAGCTAAGTTGACCAAGTTTGCTGAGCTGTGTTTACCCTCAGCTTGGCGAAACTCACATTCACCATTTCTCAGCTTCAACTCGCCCTGAATATAAGTTTCCATTTTGCCATTGGATTGTAATTCTGACGAGGATTTTACCTTGAGTAATTTCCCCTCCCACCCCCTAGCCATTCCCGACATTTTTCTGACCGCTGGCTGCACAAACCGCCAACAAGTCACTAAAACGGATCCAGGATTCCCTGGTAAACCAAAATATAATTTCTGTAATTTGTCGATTCCCGCATAGTTTAGTCCTTCATTTGGGAAAGTAGCAAAGGTTAGTGGTTTTCCAGGACGCATTTTAACTCTGTTAAAATGAATTGTTGCCCCCAAAGAAGCTAACGTTCTGTATATATAATCATAGTCACCTACAGATACCCCCCCAGTGGAAATTACAATATCTGCACTGGTAATTGCGTAATCTATGGTTTGTTCTAGGGCGATGGGATCATCTGGTACGATCCCTAATAATAACACTTCAGCCCCCAACTGGCGCATCAAGGTAGCCAGAGCATACTGGTTAGAATCAAATATCTGTCCAGGTTTTGGTAGCTCCTCCAATGTTACCAACTCATTGCCTGTGGAAAAAATAGCTACTCGTATATTGCGAAAAACACTGACTTTTTCCCTACCAGCAGCAGCTAAAAGGGCAATTTCCGTAGCACTCAAGACGATTCCGGAAGGTAAAAGATCATTTCCTGCTTGGTAAAATTCCCCTTGATGGATGACAAACTCATGGGATTGGGGTGCAATGAACACTAAAACCCGGTTTTCCTGACGGTGGGTTTTTTCTTGCATGATTACCGTGTCAGCACCCTTTGGTATCATAGCACCGGTAAAAATTCTTACAGCTTGTCCCGATTCAAGGGTTACAGAAGGTTCATCACCAGTTCTAATTTCCGCTACAACTTGCAAAATAACTGGTTTATCTGCCCTGGCATGCTGTACATCATGATAACGCACTGCATAACCATCCATTAGGGCATGGTCCCAATGGGGGAAACCCCGAGAACTAACCACGGGACTGGCTAAAATTCGTCCATTTGCGGTCAATAAGTCTATGTACTCTATATCTCTTTGGTTGTCTAGTGGTTTTACTGCATTTAAAATAGTAGATTCCGCATCTCTAACTGATAGCATTGTTGGTTATTATAGATTCACTTTATAATACCAGATAGTACCACAACTTTCTCCTTTAGGATTATGGTGAAAATAGTTTCTCGCCGATATTTAGGAAAAGCGGATGTTTATGACATTGGAGTTGCCAAAGACCACAATTTTATCATCAAAAATGGCTTGGTTGCTTCCAACTGTTTCAATAAATCTCACTCTACCGCCTATGGTTATGTCACTTACCAAACAGCATACTTAAAAGCTAATTATCCCTTGGAATATATGGCAGCACTGTTAACAGCTAACAGTGGGGATACGGACAAAGTTCAGAAATATCTCAACAATTGTAATAACATGGGGATTGAAATTGATCCACCAGATATTAATCGTTCTGGGTTAGATTTTACACCAGCAGATCAGAAGATATTATTTGGATTTTCCGCAGTGCGTAATGTGGGACAAAATGCGATCGCTGGTATCTTGGATGCTCGTCAACAAGGAGGAGAATTTACATCTCTAGGTGACTTTTGCGATCGCATTGATTTACGGGTTGTCAATCGTCGCACCCTAGAGTCATTAATTCAATGTGGAGCATTTGATAAAATAGAGTCGAACCGCCATCAATTAGTTAAAGATTTAGAATTAGTATATGAATGGGCCCAATCCCGTGCTAAAGATAGAGCTATTGGTCAAGGAAACCTATTTGACTTCATGGGTACTGGCATTAGTAACGTGTCCACAAGTAGTAAAAATGGATTTAAGTCCATACCTAAAGCCGACCCAGTGTCAGACTATCCCCCCCAGGAAAAACTGCGAATGGAAAAAGAATTATTAGGTTTTTATGTATCAGCCCATCCTTTAAAAAATATTAAACAATCTTCATCTTTATTAGCGCCCATTAATCTTGTCGATTTAGGAGAGCAAAAGGATAAAAACCTAGTTTGTGTAGTGGTGATGCTGAACCACGTCAAAAAAGTGATGACCAAAAAAGGGGAGCAAATGGCAATTTTGCAAATTGAGGATTTAACCACAACCTCAGAAGCAGTTGTGTTTCCCAAAACCTATGAGCGGATTAATGGAATACTAGAAATTGATGCCAGATTAATTGTGTGGGGGAAGGTAGATAAACGGGATGAACAGACCCAATTGCTGGTGGAAGATGCAGAGCAGGTAGAGAAAATTCAGATGGTAGTAGTGGAATTAAATCCCCACGAAGCCAGTAGTATTGATACTCAACATCATTTACGCTCTATTTTAAAAGAACAATCGGGGGATAAAGATAAAGCCAAAGTTCCTGTGATTGGAATTGTTCAAGCGGGAAGTTACCGTCAAGTGGTTAGGTTTGGTAAGCAGTATTGGGTACAAGATGCAAGTCTTACCGTCCACTCCCTCAGAAATGCTCAGTTTAGTGCTCATGGTAAACAGTTAAGTGATTAGGGGAGAAATATTACGGTAATTCGAGGTTAAGAGAAATTTTCTATATCACCAAACTAAAACAATGAACAAAGTGACTAAATGGTTTAACACAGCAGGTCCGTGTAAATCAGATATACACTATATGCTCCCCACAATGGAAAGACTACCACAGTTAAAGCGGTTAATTGACCAACAAAACTATTTTGTCATCCACGCACCGAGACAAACAGGAAAAACCACAGCCATGTTAAACCTGGCCCAGGAGTTAACTGCTAGTGGGGAATATACGGCAGTGATGGTATCGGTAGAGATAGGTAGTGCTTTTAATCATCAACCGGATGTTGCTGAACAGGCAATTTTAGGTGCTTGGCAACAAGCAGCAAGATTCTGGTTACCGCAAGACCTGGAACCACCCACATGGCCAGCAGCATCACCCGGACAGCGAATAAATGCTGCTTTAACCACTTGGGCAGAAATATCACCTCGTCCACTGGTAGTATTCATTGATGAAATTGACTCTCTCCAGGGCGAAACATTGATTAGTATGTTACGTCAATTGAGGGATGGTTTTCCCCGTCGTCCCAAAGGATTTCCCCAGTGTGTAGCCCTAATTGGTATGAGGGATGTGCGGGATTATAAAGTTGCATCTGGAGGTAGTGATAAATTAAATACTGCCAGTCCTTTTAATATTAAAGTAGAATCCCTGACCCTAAATAACTTCAGTTTAAAAGATGTAACTAACCTCTATCAACAACACACCCAAGCTACGGGACAGATATTCACACCAGAAGCTGTTCACCGTGCTTATTATTTGACTCAAGGTCAACCCTGGTTAGTTAATGCTCTAGCTCGTCAAACTACAGAATATTTAACCACAGATCCCCAGATTCCTATTACTATAGACCTGATTGATCAAGCCAAGGAAATCCTAATTCAAAGACAAGATACCCACCTAGATAGTCTAGCAGAAAGATTGAGAGAAAACCGGGTTCAAGCAATCATAGAACCTATTTTAGCGGGGGAAGAATTGCCCAATACTCCCGAAGACGACCGGCGTTATTTAATCGATTTAGGATTAGTTATACGTAGTCAAGAAGGGGGATTAAAAATTGCCAATCCTATTTATCAAGAGGTAATTCCTCGTATGTTATCCCGGGGAACTCAAGACAGTTTACCCATGATCCAACCCACCTGGTTAACAACTACAGGTCTATTGAATATTCCAGCTCTGCTAGAGGCATTTTTAGACTTTTGGCGCCAGCATGGAGAACCACTACAAAAAAGCGCCGCCTATCCAGAAATAGCACCCCATTTAGTATTAATGGCATTTTTACATCGAGTGGTAAATGGAGGGGGAACTTTAGACAGAGAATATGCTATTGGTTCGGGAAGAATGGATATATGTTTACGTTATGGGAAAGAAGTATTAGCAATGGAATTAAAGGTGTGGAGAAAAGGTAGCTCAGACCCATTAAAAAAGGGACTGCAACAGTTGGATAAATACTTATCAGGATTAAATTTGCCCACGGGATGGTTGGTGATTTTTGACCGTCGTCCTAATTTACTACCTATAAGCGAAAGAACAACCACGGAAATGGCAATTAGTCCCCAGGGGAGAAATATTACGGTAATTCGAGGTTAGGAAGTGTGACACGGTTAATTATTAATTAAAACCTATTGCGACAAGCTTTTAATGTCTCCTGTTGTAACTACTGTAAGTTGATCAGGATTGAGAATCTGACGTGCTAACTGATTGACCTGATCCCTGGTAACTTTTTGGATCTTTGATGGGAAAGTTTGTAGTTCCACCTGCTCAAGTCCAAAAAATTCGTTCATTAAAATTCTGGTAGTTAATTCCTGGGGTTTAGCGAGGGAAAGATTATAACTACTGACCAAGGAGTGTTTTGCAACTGCTACTTCCTCATTGGTAACTCCGGTTTGATATATGTCTTGCAGAATTTCACGAGTTTTCAATATGGCCTGCTGAGTATGTTGGGAACTAGTTTGTATTTCTATAATAAAAGTCCCTGAGTTTTTTCCCCCTTGAAAATTACTATAAATGCGATATGTCAAGCCTAATTCGTCTCTTATTCGTGAACTCAGCTTACCAGATACCGTATCCCCTGTCAAAATTTGATTTAATACTAAAGCTGAGTAAAATCTTAGATCTTGACGTTTTACACCCAGATTTCCCATATAGGTGACGGTTTGTGACTTCCCTAGTAATGGGTAATTAATCTGGAAACCTCGTTTTTTTCTTGCTACTTGTGGATATTGTACTGCTGGTGCTTTCCCACCAACTCGCCAATTGGCAAACTCCATTTCTAATAGTGATTTAACTCTTGCAAGTTCAAAATCACCTACTATTGCTAAAACCATATTATCTGGACGATAATACATTTGTCTAAAATTCAACGTATCCTCCCTGCTCAGTTTTTGTATACTTTCTAAGGTGGGAAAGATGTGTAATGGATGATTTGACGGATAGAGTGCCTGGATAAATTTGCGGTTTGCTACTTCATCAGCATCTTGTAAGTCTGACTTTAGCTCAGTTATGGCCTTTTGACGACTGATTTCTAACTCTTTGGCGGGAAAGTTACTATTTTTGACTACGTCAGCAACAGTATGTAACAATATGGCTAAGTCTTCTCTCAGACTTTTTCCTAGTAATCGGACTCCCTCCCTAAATACAGTAAATTCTAAACTCGCTCCTCTACTGTCTAAGGTTTCTGCAATCACAGACATACTTTGCGTTGTGGTTCCATTCATCAAGCTATCTGCTACCAAGGATGCTAAGCCAGCTTTTTGTGCTTGGTCAAATTCTTTGCCACCCTGAATATATCCACTTACTGTAATTGTAGGAGTGCTCCTGTCTGCTAATAATAGTACCTTTAAACCATTATTTAGCTTTAACTTTTGGGGAATTATAGCTCTCACTATGGGAATCTCACTGTTATTGCTAGATGGTAAATACTTGGTTACCTCAGCATCACTCACTTGCTCTCTACTGTTTAAGTGTTCTAATGGTACCTGTTCTAAGAATTCCTCAGTTTTCACACCCGGAGTTTGATAAGAACTATTTGAGGTGTTTTGATCAGGTACAAAAAAACCAATTACTGCACTTTTAGTTAAGTATTTTTTTGTAACATTAATAACCTGATTCGCATTTACTTGACTAACTCCTTCTAAATATTTTTCTGTATATTCGTAATCATTAGCAATTAGCTGGTCATTAGCCAATTGCATGGCTTGACTAGTTACATCTTGTCTGTTGAAAATTACTGATGCTATGATTTGTCTTTTAGCTCGTTCTATATCTTGGTTTTTAATACCTGTTTGAACAAGTTTGGTGATTGCGCTTTTAATAGTGGAGTATACGGTTTGTAAATCTTGATCTGGTGCAGGAATCACCGATAAATCATACCAACCACCTTGTCGCAAGCTCACAACACGAGCAGAAAGGTCTGTAACCAAACCAGAGGAGACCAACGTTTGATAAAGATGGGAATTTTTTCCCCCAGTCAGAATATAGTCCATTACTCCCAAAGCAGGAATATCTGGATGATGCAAATCGGGAAGTGGATAAATTACTTGCAAAAGTTTTCTCCCCCCGGGTTCCCGCAGAATTATCGGTGAACTGGAAGGTT
This sequence comes from Cylindrospermopsis sp. CR12, assembly GCF_001432185.1. NCBI lineage: Bacteria > Bacillati > Cyanobacteriota > Cyanophyceae > Nostocales > Aphanizomenonaceae > Cylindrospermopsis > Cylindrospermopsis sp. CR12. The sequence goes on from NZ_LMVE01000011.1 coordinate 50,651, forward strand.
GGAAAACAGGAGAAGGGGGAAATGAGGGTAATTGTTGACTCGGGGGAATTTTACCAAATATTTCTTTAACAGTTTGCAAGGTTTTGCTGGTGGTAAAGTCTCCCACAATTACTAAAATAGCATGGTTGGGATGATAGTGTTTTTCATAATGTTCCCTGAGCTGCTCAACGGTCAAATTGACTACATCGCTTTTAGTGCCACCCGTGGGTAACCCATAACCATGATGGGGAAATATGGACCGCATTACAGCCCTTTTGAGACGGTATTTGGGACGGTTTTCATAACCTTCTAATTCGGAAATTACTACTTGCTTTTCGCTGGCTAAATCTTGACTATCAATTAGCAGATTCGCCATTCTATCCGCTTCTAATTCCAGTAATGCTTGTAGTTGATTTTTGTATACAGTATGATAGTATGCTGTTTGTTCATAACTGGTAAATGCATTTGAGTTACTACCTAACCTGTTAAATATTTTAGAAAATTGTATGGGACGTTTTTTTGTACCTTTAAACATTATATGCTCTAGTTGATGAGCAATCCCACTCATCCCTGAACTATCCTGGGATGAACCTACATTATACCAAACTTGTACTGTCACAACTGGAGCGCTGTGTACTTCTCTGGTTAATACTGTTAACCCGTTGGATAGAACTATTTTTTGGACGTTGCCAACCATTCTACGATTATTTATTTCCAGTGCTTGTGGGGGTATTTTTTCTAATCTTGCTTGGTAGGTTTCTGATTTCGGTTCCATAAACCCCAGGGGAATATGGAATATATCTCCCAAATACAGTCCTAGGGTAAGGGAGAATGATAATATAAATAACAGTAAGAATAAACGAGACCGGTAAAAGGCAAAAATCGCAAGCATACATTTTAAAACATATCACTAAATATACTATTCGTAGTATTTAACCTTTATTCTCTACGCTTAAACTATTTGGCAAAAAACGGATAAACTCTAATGGTAAATTATCCATGTCAGCAATAAAAGTTACCTCTAAAATGCGATCGCCTATTTGTTGTTGAGTAGGTTCTAAAAGAACTTTCAGGGGTGATAGTTCCAAAACCAAAGACATTTTCTGTTGCAATTCTAACAGCCAAGCAGATAAATCTGACACTCGGGAAGTGAGATCAAAGGAAAGATGATAATAACCCACATAATTTTCATCCGTAAAAGCATCCGGTGCGGGTTTGGGTTGAGGAATTTGAATCAATTCGATGCGACTATCTAATCCCTCCAACCAACAAGCTAAAGTATAACCTGTCGTGAAGCGAGTGCCAACTACAAAACCTAGTTCTTGATAAAATGCGATTGCCCGATGAATATTACCCGTTCTAATAGAAACATGATGCATAGTTTGGCATAGTTTAGGGATTTGAGGACGGAATAATGACTCACCTAATCAGGTTAGGTGAGAGACGAGCTGCACGACAGCTTACTCAAACAGTCGGAAATAGGGGTAACGCACGGGAGCGCCTGGTTCCTTATCCAAATCAAAGTTAATCACATCCCAGCATGGCTCATCAAGCGGATCTGGTCCAAACTCCACTGGTAAACCATACAATCGAGCATTACCTGTTTCCGGTTGTTCTGACCGCCAAGAACTACTTCGCTCCAAGTAACCACTCATTAGCTCTTGATAACGCCGGGCAATAATCACTCTTGTAGCACGATAACCCTGAGTATAGAGCTTATCTAGCGCCTCATGAATTTCAAAGCGTATGCCATCAGGATGAGTATGTTGTCTATACCATTCATTACCCCATTTGCGCCAGTGACGACCCGACTGGAGATGTACTAACTCCTCAGTTTTGGGATTAGCTTCAAAAGCACCGTGCCGTATGCACAAGTAAGTATCAGTCAAAGTCAGCGCCGGAATGGTCTGGCGACAGTGTGGACACTGTATTTCAGGTCCAAATATTGGGTACTGTAAGCCTGGATTCATCATGAAGTGTGTACAAGCATAGTTTTATATTTAGCAGCACCAATAGGTTGGATTTAACACCCTGGGTCAAAAGATAAGGATAAGCAATCCCCAGCAGTTATTACTGATTGTACAGGACAAATGACTGTGATATGCTAATTATGCAACCAATTTCTTAGGTTGAAGTTTTTCCAGTGTTCCTGGTTACCATATCAAAATTCTATCGTGTCTACTGCTTCCTATTGGACATCTCCGGATTTTTCTCAAGCCGCTTTTATAGCCACCAATGCCATTGTAATTGGATCGGTTAAAGTTGCAGCAAGGTCGAGTATTTGGTATAGTGCAGTGGTTAGGGGAGATGTGGAACGGATTGAAATTGGGGAATGCACAAACGTACAAGACGGAGCTATACTACATGGAGATCCTGGTCTACCTACTATTTTAGAAGACCATGTTACTGTAGGGCATCGTGCTGTGATACATTCTGCCCACATTGAACGAGGTAGTTTAATTGGCATTGGTGCAATAGTTTTAAATGGGGTTCGTATTGGTCATAGTAGCATCCTGGGAGCAGGTGCGGTAGTAACCAAAGACATACCTCCCTATTCTCTTGTCGTTGGAGTACCCGGTAAAATAGTCCGTCAAGTAACAGAAACTGAAGCGGCGGAACTTTTTGAACATGCCGAAAAATATCATCAGTTAGCCCTAGTCCATGCAGGAAAGGGGAAGGACATAGGTTTTATCCCACATTCTGCTCCCTTGGAAAAATGACCAACTTGAGGTAAAAATTAAGAAGGGAGCGGATAAAGTATCCATCCCCTCACGAACATTATTGTTCCGCTGTCACCTTCGGGTTGACGCTCCACCCCTTTAGGGCTGGAAAAGTTACAAACACTTTAATTCCCATATAACAGAGGTTTTCTCGATATGAACATTGATACCCGCATAGTAATTGTCCTAGCACCCTTAGTTATTGCCGCAAGCTGGGCTGCCTTTAATATAGGTGCTGCAGCTCTAAGACAAGTACAAGCCTTTTTAAATAAAGAAGCCTAAATTATGCAAGCGGTTGAACGCACCCCATCTATAATCAATGAGTGGTGCGTTCAATTACCTAACTGTCAACTTGCCATCTACTCCTTACTTAGTTCCCTATTATGCCGTGGATTCTTTACTTCAACCTTTCAAGCACTTTGGTGTTAACTTAGGACTTACCCGTATTGTCAAGTTACTAGAGACCTTAAATAGTCCCCATAGACAGGTTCCCATAATTCATGTTGCGGGAACTAATGGTAAGGGTTCAGTTTGCGCCTATTTATCCTCCATTTTAACAGAGTCAGGTTACAAAACAGGTAGATACACTTCGCCTCATTTAATAGACTGGAATGAACGTATATGTATCAATGAAAAGCCCATTGCAAGTGAAGAACTAACTAAATTAATCGAAAGAGTGAAAGCTGTGATTAACTCAAATGAAGAGCAGCCCACACAATTCGAGATAATTACAGCAGCATCCTGGCTATACTTTGCCCAGGAGAAAGTGGATATAGCAGTAGTAGAAGTTGGACTGGGGGGGAGATTAGACGCTACTAATGTTTGTGATCAACCATTAGTAACAGTAATCACCTCAATTAGTAGGGATCACTGGCAGCAGCTAGGTTCAAGCATCAGTGATATTGCCAGAGAGAAGGCGGGGATCATTAAAGCTGGATGTCCGGTAGTGATAGGGAAATTGCCAGAGGATGCCAAGAAAGCAGTGATATGCAGGGGTGTAGAACTGGAAAGTCCAATTATGGTCGTATCACCTGCAAGAGAAATTAGTCCTGGGTGGGCAGAATATCAAACCGTAGAACCGGGGGGGCATATTAAAGCAATTAAATATCCATTACCATTGAAAGGGGAAATTCAACTCACTAATTCCGCTCTAGCATTAGCGAGTTTAGGAATGTTGCAAAAACAAGGATGGGAGATTTCTGGTCAAGCCATAATTAAGGGTATGGAGAAGACTAAATGGCCAGGAAGAATGCAATGGTTTAATTGGAAAAATCACCAACTGTTAATTGATGGTGCACATAATCCAGAATCAGCAGAGGTTTTGAGGAATTATGTAGACAGTATAGGAGATAGAAACAAAAATATAACTTGGGTAATGGGGATGCTAACTACAAAAGACCATAAAGATATTTTCAGAGAGCTGTTAAAGACAAAAGATAGATTATACCTAGTACCAGTACCGGAGAGTGATTATGCAAACCTAGATTATTTAAAGGCTCTGGCTTTAGAAACTTGTCCGGACTTAGATTTTTGTGCAATATATGAGGATATATTTTTGGCATTAAATGCTGCCTTTGGTTTGTTAAAAACTAAAGATAATACGAATAATAATAGAAATAATAGTACAAATATAAATGGCCCGGTTGTTTTATGTGGTTCTTTGTACTTAATTGGTCACTTCTTTTCCCAGGTTAGTCCTGCAAAATAGGCAGCCAGAACATCCCCTCAAGTTTTGAGGTATTCTGGCAGTTATATTCTTTAGCTTTGGCGAATTGTGACCAATTCCTACCTACTATCCCATTGTTTGGCAGCATCAGCAACAGCTTGATCTACAGTTTTTCGTCCCAACATTGCTGCTTGAAGATTTTCGTAAATTGCCCTTTGTAGCAATTTAAAATCCTTCATTTTAGGAGTTAAAACCTGAGCCTTTTGCATTTCTTGCGCACTGATAATACGTGCTTTTTCCACAGTAGAAGCATTAGCAGGAACTTCCCGAAAATAACTGTTAGATAATGCTCTAACAGTTGATGGTAAAACATTAGCTGCTTTTGCAAAACCTAATTGATTGTCATCATTGGTAACAAACAAAGCAAATTTGAGTGCTGCATCCGGATTTTTACTGCTACGAGGAATAACAACATTCATCACAGCTACATTTTTTTTACCCGTATTACCCGTAATTTGGGGAGCTATGGTAGAAGACTTAGCGATTTGTGGAGCATTGTTGGCAATAGTTTTTAAAAACTCAGCCCCCGATGCCAAAAATGCAGTTTCTCCCGACTGATATAGATCAATAGCGTGACGATGACCCTGAGTTAAACATTCCTTAGGTAATAGTCCCTGCTGATATAGATCCACCCAGTATTTAAAACCAGCCCTACCCTCGGGTGTATTAAAAGCCGCTTTCTCTTGCTTATCCACTAAATTAACACCCATTTGCACAAGAGATTCTAAAACCTCACCTGAGTCTTGAGGAACAAAGGTGGTGAAAAAGGCATACTTGCCCGTTTTGTCATGAATTTGTCGTGCTGCTTGGGCTAGTTCCTGATAGGTTGCTGGTGGTTTAGAGATACTTGCTTGTTTGAGTAAATCAGTGTTATAAATAGTTATGCGGGTGGTCAAATACCAGGGAATGCCAAAACTCTTACCATTAAGAGTGCTGGCTTGCCATATGTTTGGCAAATAGGATGAACGAACCTCAGGTGATACCTTGGCATCCAAATCTAACCAGGCATTTCGTCCCGCTAATTGGGCAGCAAAATCTGGGTTTAAATTAACCACATCTGGTGGGGTTTTTGCGGATACAGCCGTTAAAATCTTACTTTCCATGGCAGCCCAAGGCACATCTACCCATTTAACCTTAATACCAGGGTTTTGGGATTCAAAGGTGGAAATTAAACCTTGGAAATAACTGGTGAATTCCGGTTGCAGTTGCATAGTCCAAAATTCAACAGTCGTTCCCACATTTGCTGTGGTACAACTAACTACCCAGCTGGCTAGTAATCCTACTAGACCTAAAACAGTGAGCCGTGAAAATTTTGATGATCGGATTTTTGGCATAAATTTGTTAAAATTTCTACAAAAGTAGCGTAGATCAATGGTAAAAAACTTAGGTTTTAGTGACTTTTTAAGTTACTGGGGTAATTTTCTGGGTAAGTCTACTAGGGGTGTGGGTGTGGAACTGACAGGAGATAGGCTAAATATAGCCCAACTGCACAGGGTGCGTCAGGGTTTAAGAATAGAGTCATTGAGCACATTTCCTATTCCAGAAGGGATAATGGTCAATGGTGAAATTTGTGATTGTCCCAGGATGGGAGAAATTATCTCACAAGCAATAGTGGAAAGTAAAATCAAAACCACTCAGATTAGAACTTGTATACCCGAAAAACATGCTATTGTGCGTATAATTCCCGCACCATTAGAGTTGGAGGGCCAAGAGTTATATGATTTATTTATCAATCAGGAAGCTGGATTATATTTACCCTATCCACGAGAGGAAGCGGATATAGACTATCAAAAGTTGGGGTATTTCATAGATCAAGATGGCATAGAAAAAGCACAGGTTCTCCTAGTTGCTACCCGTAGGGAAATTACGGACAGTTATATTCACACTTTTGCTCTAGCTGGACTGAAAATAGAGGTTTTAGAAATTAAAAGTTTTGCTACTATTAGAACTATCCAAAAGCACCTATTAATATTGAGACCTGAAGAAGCTGTAGTGTTAGTCAATATTGAATTTGACCATACAGAAGTTGCCATGATTATCAATGGTGTGCCACAGTTTTCCCGTACTATTGCTATTGGTACGTTTCAATTAGAAACTGCTATATCTAGGGAGATAAGTTTACCTGCACGGGAAATGATGTTAATGACTATTCCTTATAGAGCAGAACCAGAATTAGACATGCTAGAGCAATTAGCAGCTGAGATAGGTCGTACTATTGATTTTTGTATTAATCAAATTGAGTCTATGGAGGTATCCCAAATTTTTCTAACTGGTGCTGGAGGAGGGATGGAACAGCTAGATGAGTTTTTGACTGATAGATTGGGTTTTACAACCAGTAGAATTAATCCTTGTGAAGATCTATTAGTGGACAGGGATAAATTTCCCTCGTCACAGGATCCTAGTTTAGCAGTGGTCTTAGGTTTAGGGATGCGTCAAATATAGATAGTCCATTATATATATAATATTTTCCTATGTACAATTTAGAAATTAATTTTCTCCAGCATCGCTCAAGTAGCAAATTAAAGGTAGAGTATGGGAATGAGGTTAACTCAATAAATCAGTCAATCAATAAGAGAAATTTTATCCCCATATTTGTGGGATTGGGATTGGGTTTATGTTTTCCAGCTTTAGCATGGAGTAGTTTGTGGTGGTTACAAGACCAAAATAGCGGTTTAGAAGGGGAAGTTGCCCAACTAAACAACCACAGTCAAAACCTAGATCAGCAATTAATTCAGATGCAAAAAATCCGGGAACAAACCACTACAATTGAACAACAAACTGAGAACTTAGTCACAGTATTTGAGCAAATGAGATCCTGGTCAGTTATTTTACAGGAACTGGGCAATAGGATTCCTAGCAAAGTTCAAATTGAAAGTCTTGAGCATAAGCAAATTACTACCCTATCTACCAAGACAGAGCAATTAGAAATTACGGGTTATGCTCTAAATTTTAAAGCTGTAAACCAATTCCTCTTAAATATAGGAAAATCTAAACTATTTAATGCCAAAAATAGTCGAATTAATATGGCAGAATTAGTTGATGCACCCCCAGTAACTGGTGCTATAGTAACCCAACAGTCATCCATGGAATTTAAACCACTTCAAGTTGTTAAATATAATATGACAATTAGTCTAACTGATGTGCCAGTATCCAATCTAGTTAGGGAATTAGAAAAAAAAGGTGCCATGGGATTAGTGGAAAAAATTCGTCATTTAGAAAGAATAGGAGCTATTAGTAAATGATATTTAATGAGGATTTAAATTTTCCTGAAAAAACCAATTCTAATAATTCTTTATCTTCCTACCCAATCGCATTTGGTATTACCTTCACACCCATGGTAACTGGGGTAATAATCGGTGTCTTAGGATTACTAGGGTGTGGTTATATCATACTGAATATGCTCATACCAGAGTTTGAAAAACATAATCAACTGAAAACGAAAATTATCCAAATCGAACAAGAGCATGAGCAAAAAAATCAGCAAGCTCAACGAATTAATCTAATTCAGAAACGATTGGCCCTATCCCAGCAGCAAAAAAGTCAAGTTCTATCCTTAATGGGGGATGAGAAAAACCTGAATAATATACTTCTTAGTATGAACCAAATTATAGAATTTACTAATAGTCAGTCCTTGGGTAATCCCTATATCAAAGCCAAATTGAAAAAATTTACTCCCCTGGATGACAAACCACAAGTTGTTACTGATAACAGTCTGGGAGAATCACTAAAAAACCAACTAAAACGACAGATTATTAAAGTAGAAATCGAAGGCAATTTCTACCAAATTCAAACCATTATGGCAAGTCTAGAAAAATTGCCACCTCTGTTATTAATTGACAAATATAAATGTCAACTCCTAGCTCCCACCATAGATACTCAACAAATAGTCAACACAGGTAAAATATTAACCTCCTTTGAATTAGTCATACCCATCCCAGAAGTATCAGAAACAACTGCTAAAACTCCCCTACAATAGCAATTTTAGGTTATTGATCAAGGTTCAGGTTCAAACACCAACTTTTTCTTCCAGGATCTTAAAACTCTTTTTCGTAGCACCGCAAATAGGACAAGTCCAATTATCAGGAATTTCTGCAAAAGGAGTACCAGGTGCAATCCCCGAATCAGGATCACCACTAACCGGATCGTAAATCATACTGCATTGTCTACAAATCCATTTTTGAGTTTGGGGATCGGGTTTGGCAATTCTAGTTACGGGTTCTCCTCCATTTAATACTTCTAAAGCTTCTGAATAGCGATCCGCATGATAATTTTCAATGAACTTTAGCAACCCAAACCGGTGACCAGCATCGCGAAAGATTTTGGCGTGCTCATTGGAATCCTCTGCTTGTTTTGTAAATTCTTCTACTGCTAAATTGTCCCTATCTCTTACAGCATCAGCAGCAAAATTGGGATACATAGTAGTATATTCGTATGTTTCTCCTTCAATTGCTAAGGACAAACAATTAGACATAATAGCTCTTTTTTGGTCATCGGTTAAACTAGCTGGATCTTTTACAACTAGCTCTGGATGTAATAACTCAAAATGAGCGAAAGCATGTTCAGTTTCTTGCTCTGCTGTTTCTTTAAATAGTTTTGCTAAGTCATTAAAACCTAATTGACGTGCTACTTTAGCAAAAAATAGATATTTACGATTTGCCATGGATTCACCACTGAAAGCAGTTTCCAGATTTTGCAGAGTTGTGGAATTTGACAAGTTCATAATTTTGGGACCTGAAGATGGTTAATTGAATGATTTCATAAGGTCTATTATGGTTAGATCATACATGTTTTTCGTTAAAATAACAGATTATTTCTAAACAGTTCTCTTTATTTAAACAAACATAAAAAATAGAGTGGGAGGAGACATTACCAAGCGTCATTCACTCCCACTCTATTTAGTGCTGCTGAAGCGATTCGGGAATAAACTCATGACCCTGGTCGTTAATTAGGGGGGTAATAAAATTAAACGACTGGGGTTATTGAATGAGCATTCCTATTGCAGCAATCGGTCATTTTGTTTTGTTGTGAGACAAACCCAGCACAGTAGCTTTTGTTTCTCTAATTTAATTTAACTTGCTTCTGAATTGTTAGGTTGCCAAGTTGGCATTTTCTAAAAATCTTTTCTCTCTTGATAATGCGCCAAAAAATATGCCATAACAGAAATGACAATACTAGCAAGTGGGTGTCTATACATGAAAAATCCTCAAATCCATTTTAGCGATCGCCTGACAGAAATTGATATATATCAACTTCAACATTTATTTAATCATACTGCTTTTTGGGCTAAAGGGCGTAGTATAGAGGATTTGAGTACAGCTGTTGCTAATAGTAAACCGGTAATTTCTGTTTGGGACAGAGAAAAATTAATTGGTTTTGCTAGAGCGAATTCTGATGGTATATATCGCGCTACCATTTGGGATGTGGTAATTCATCCAGATTATCAAGGAAGAGGTTTGGGAATGAGGTTAGTGAGGAGGATTTTATCCCACCCTCTAATGCAGGTAGAGCGTGTTTATTTAATGACCACTCATCAACAAAAGTTTTATGAGAAAATTGGATTTCAACATAATAATAGCACCACCATGGTACTACATAATAATTCTAAATTAGGTTCTATTGAGCAAGAAGAACTTCAGGAATTGAAGTACTTGTGATTTGGGGTAGGGTAATTTGCAATCGGGTGAAATTTGTCGTCTCATTACTGATGGGAGGAGAATCAGGTTCAATAATTTCTAGTTTACCTCCCATCATTTCCAGTAATCTTTGATTGATTAATAATTTCATTCCTGGTGACATATCTCTGATTTCTGAATCATGGTTATCAGTTATGCGTAAACAGGTCTCTAACCTTTCATGGGAAATTACTGTATTGCTAGGAAGATCCAGATAAATATCAAGATGATTATTTATATCAGTAGTAATATTGCCATCAGGGGATTTGATAAAAAGACAAATATATCCCGATTCCATTGTGCTAATTGTGTTATCTATCAAGCTTACAAGGATTTGCCGTAACCAGCGTTTATCTGCTAACACATAAATTTCCGATGGGGGTAAACAGATTTGCAAAGGGAAATTGCGATTAGCAGCTAACATATAAGTCAGTTCTTCCACCTCTTGAAAAACCTCCCTTATGCCCACGGATTCAATTACCAGATGATTAGTTCCATGTTCTATTCTCGCAATATTTAGCATTTGATCAATGATTTTTAAAAACTGTAGCGACCTTTCGTATGCTTGATTAATAAATTCTCTTTCTTCCTGGGGATTTTCACATAAGTCATGTAAAATTAATTGGTGAAGTCCGATTAATCCATTAATAGGCGATCGCAATTCATGACTAATCCTGACCAAAAACCCCGCATGAAATTGGCTCATTTCCCTGGCCATTTCATAAGCCAATTCTGTTTGGTGTAGCTGCTGTAAAATTTGTGTTTGTGATCTTTCCCAATTGTTTTCATCCGGATTAGGTTGATATCCAGATGAATTTGCTGAGTTGGAAAATAATTTCATAGGTAGTTTATCAATGGCAATTCCTAGCAAAATTCCGATGGCTAAATATAAAAAGTTAGTAAAATTCATGGGTTTTTCATAATAAAGATATTAGCCCAACAACCTTAACCAATTATAGTACTACCTTGACGAAGAATTTGCCAATGATTTTCTGTCCATTTGGCTACGGTAGATGGAACTCCTAAACCTTTATATTCTATCAATTCTTCAGTGAGAACATCTGGAAATTCTCCAGCTATTTCAGCTTGTGTTTCCAAGGGGGGTTTTCCTGATAAATTAACACTCGTGGTTGCCATAGGTCCGGTTTGTGCCAAAATTGCCCGAGCTATAGGATGATTGGGAACCCTAATACCAATAGTGGTAGGATCTTGAGGATTCATTACCCTAGGAACTTTATCACTAGCTGGTAAAACTAGAGTCAATGCACCAGGCCAATATCTATTAACCACCTCTTGCCAAATTTCATATTCTTGATCACTACCTTTTACATATTCCCACAAACTTTCCGGTTCAGCTCCCATTAAAATTAAGGGTTTGTCTAAACTGCGCTGTTTAGCAATATATATTAATTCTGCTTTTGTGGGTATGGTAGCCATCCCAGGAACTGTATCTGTGGGGAAACTAATTATTTTCCCCTCCTTAGCACCACGAATTAGACGATCTAGAGAAATGTTCATACAGTCTTTATTTAAACCACTCCTTATCAACCATCTATTAATTTAGCTTTAGCTTGTTGCCAAAGCGCCTCTAATTCCGCCAATTTATAATCACTAATCGGACGATCCATAACCTGTTCCATAGTTCTTAAACGTTGAACAAATCGTAAACTTGTTCCTGCCAAACCTCTAGCAGGATCAAGATTATACCATCTAGCTAGTTGAATAATTGCAAATAATAAATCTCCCAATTCTGACTCTTGTCTTTCTGGTGTTTCCCCAGCTAAAGCTTGGTCAAACTCAGCTAATTCTTCGTGAAATTTATCCCAAACTTCCTTAATATCACTCCATTCAAAACCAACCTCAGCAGCTTTTTGAGAAATTTTCATAGCAGCATTTAATGGTGGAAGACTACGACGATAGCGATTTAACTTATCACTGAGTTTTTGGGTTGCCATAGTTTGCCCTTTTTCTGCTGCTTTGATTTCATCCCAATTTTGGCGCACTTGCTCTACATTTTCCACTTTCACATCACCAAACACATGGGGATGACGACGAATTAGTTTTTGGGCAATACCCTCAGCTACCTCTTTTACAGAAAAATCCCCCTTTTCGCTGGCTATCTGAGCTTGTAATATTACCTGTAATAGTAAATCTCCCAACTCCTCACATATAGCACTTTGTTCTCCTGTACTAATCGCGTCTACTACTTCGTATGCTTCTTCAATTATGTAGGGAGTTAAGCTGGTTTGGGTTTGTGCCAAATCCCATGGACATCCACCTTCAGGCGATCGCAATTTAGCAACCACATCTATTAACTCTTGTAAAGCCACTAAATGAGCGTTATCAGCTATGTTACTATTGATAAATTTATTCTGTGCTGTCATAATTAGCATTACTGTTTTTTATCAGCTTTAGGTTTAGAACTACGAGAACGACGACTGTGAATCTTACGTTTTCTAATTTTGCTACTGGGTAGTAAAGCATGAACACCTTGTTTTTGAAAACGTTTGTAGGTAGAACTTGTCCAATCACTGAGGTAATGACTCATAGCACCAAGTTCACAACCTACAAACCAGGCAAAAAACTCTCTGGCGTATGTAGACATATTTTGTCTCACCCTTGCCCAAATGTCACCCCAGTTCACAGATAAGTTAGAAAAACTGGCGAGTATTAATAAAATTAACCCAGTAGTAGCAGCTATAAATACCATTAAATAAACTACCCGAAGAGTAGTACCAATAATTGGGCCGTGGGACAAAAAAGAGCGGTGACGCAAACTTTGTTGATAGGGTAACCAAATCCAACGGAACCAACCCCAGCGCTGGAACTGACGAGAATAAATATCCAAGTCAGGGCCAAACATCAAACCGCCAAACATAAACCCCCCCAGCACCACCAAAGTCATATTACCGCTACCAGTAGCAACTAAAGTTACACTGGCAACTAGGGGAATAGACCAGATAGTAATGCGGTCATGTGTTTGTCCAGAAGGCATTGGAGAAAACTAACACCTCAAAATTCAAAACTTAACAACTAATACCTGCCCAGTATAGCCAATAACCTGCCATTAGGAAAGTCCCAAAATCAAAAAAAATTTTTTCTAAACCCCTTGCCAAATTCCAAAAGCTTGTGTTATATTAATAAAGTGAAAAAACAAGGGCGGTTAGCTCAGTTGGTAGAGCGCCTGCCTTACAAGCAGGATGTCATCAGTTCGAGTCTGGTACTGCCCATTTAAAACAACAACTAGCGTGTGCGAGAATGCCCAGTCTTTGACTGGGCATTCTGTTGTGCTAATGATTAAGAAAAAACCATTGCACCCAAAACAGAATGAGTTCTTTTATAAACAGGTAAGCGTGGTAGTAGGGTCCACCCACCAGATAGTAAAACTTCCCTAAGTCTATTTACTTCCCGATGGGGATAATCAGGATTAACTTCATCCCTGGGACCAATTCCTCCCAAATCCCTAGCTCCCGCATCCAAACAAGCCAATAACCAGTTTTCCTCGGGGACTAAATTGGGGGGAATTTGAATGGTGATATCCGATGGTAAAATCTCCCGCGCTTGAGCTATGACCCGGGGTAGCTGATAAGGATCAAAAGCAACTTCATCAAAGGTTTGTTCAGATCCCGGACTATGGGGTTGTAAAATAACTTCTTGTATGTTTTGATACTTTAAATGTAAATCAGTAATAGCCATGAGGGTTTGTCGTCTATCATCTTCATTTTCACCTATTCCTAATAACAAACCAGTAGTAAAGGGAATTTGTAACTCTCCGGCCCATTGTAAATGTTGTAAACGTAACTCTGGAATTTTACTAGGTGCATGGCGGTGAACAGTATGTAATAATTTAGGGGTTAACTGCTCCAACATTAACCCCATAGAAGCATTGACATTTTTAAGCCTTTGCATTTCTGAAAAACTGAGAATTCCAGCATTAGTATGGGGTAGAAACCCCATAGAAAGAGCTAGGACACATAGGTCATAAATCAGATCCAACCATTCCTGACGTCTAGATGATAAAGGGTGAACTTCACCACTGAGAATTAGGATTTCACAAATACCTTGACCTTTCAGGGAGAATAAAATTTTCTCTGCTTGCTCTAAGGTCATCCAAGGATGGGAACCTATATCAGAGCGAAAGTTACAATAGGTGCACTTATTAAAACACTCATAGGTGGGAACAAGAGTGTATGCGGGGCTATAAGTGACTATCTGGTTGGGGAGTGGTAACATTATGAAAAATCACCAGAAAATGTTTACAAAAGTATAAAGTCCGTAGTACTTAATATATATGGGTTTTTAGGTCTGGATATAAAAATATGAATAAATTTTAGTAGAGTATCTTTTTGACACTCCCCTGAACCTTTGAATAAGCGTCTTTTCCAAAGCCATAAGATTGGGTAAACCTCCCCATATAAAAAGGGGGATTTTTACCCTAGAAAGAATTATCCTTATGGAAAGAAAATTATGAGTGTAGGATTGGATTTGATCCCAAATACCATGATAGAATACTTATATTATCTAGGCAATGCCAGTCTCACCTTAAGAGTTGTTCAGCACCTCTACAATCGCCCACAAATGCCAGTTTCCTTTATCACCGTAATTCATCAAATTAATGGTTGGGTAATCAGGATTAAATTAAAAGAGGCAATTTCTACTCAAGAAGACGGTGATTTTCGAGCTTTTTGTAATGAGCTAGGGATTAGCTATGAACCGCCTATGAGATTACAAATGGCATTTTGGAGTTTAGAAGCAGGACAAAGTCCCATAGAAGTAATGCAACGCTACCAAATAGCCATTGTCTCCCATGGTGGTTCAGAAAAAGAGGAAATTGAGGCGTTTAGACAACAGTTTGTTAGAGGTTTAGGCTATTGTCCAGAAACCTTGGCTTAAAATGGAGGGAGCATCAATTGTAGGTTATCCTGATGTAAGCATTACAAACCAAGAGAATTATGACAGTTGAATTGCCATCTTTCACAGCAGAACTACTAGCAGCTAAAAAAGCCAAGGGGTTGAGCTTTGCGGATCTAGAAAGGTTAATAGGAAGAGATGAGGTTTGGATTGCCTCTTTGTTTTATGGTCAAAACAGCACCAGTTTAGAAGAAGCAACCAAAATCGCCGATATTTTAGGTCTAGGTCAGGATATAGTCGCTGCTTTAACCTCTTTTCCTAGTAAAGGTTTAGGTCCTGTGGTTCCAACGGATCCTTTAATTTATCGCTTCTATGAAATTATTCAAGTCTATGGTTATCCTATAAAAGAAATAATTCATGAGAAGTTTGGTGATGGTATTATGAGCGCCATTGACTTTACCCTTGACATCGAGAAGGTAGAAGATGAGAAAGGTGACCGGGTAAAAGTGACCATGAATGGCAAATTCTTACCCTATAAAAAATGGTAGTAAATTTATGAACTGGAATAGGTTTTTGCCAATTTACCGTTTATGGCAACGTCGCTGGGTCTACCCTGTAATTTCATCCATTGTTGCTCTAAGTCTGTGTTTGAGTACGTCCCTGCCCAGTCGCGCCATAGATTTATTACCTCTCTTACTTCAGGGTGCACAAATACTACAACTATCTAATTTATCCACTAATCAAGAAGTGGAACTGGGAAGACAGATGAATGACCAGGTAGGTCAAGAAGTACGAATTTCCCGTAATCAGCAACTAACTAACTATGTGTCTCAACTGGGTAGAAGGTTGGTACTTAATGCTAACCGCCCCAATATTCCCTATACCTTTCAAGTTGTGGAAGATGAACAAATTAATGCTTTTGCTACTTTAGGTGGTTTTGTTTATATTCATACTGGATTATTAAAAGCTGCTGATAATGAAGCCGAGTTAGCCAGTGTGATTGGACACGAAATGGGTCATATTGAGGGCAAACATTTAATCGAGCAAATGAAACAAAGGGCTATTGCTAGTGGTGTAGCTAGTATAACTGGTTTGGATCGTAGTCAAGCTGTAGCTATTGGCGTAGATCTAGCCTTAAATCGTCCTAGAAGTCGCAAGGATGAGTTTGATGCTGACGCTAGGGGATTAAGAATTTTAACACGGAGTGGCTACTCACCCACAGCAGCAGTTTCTTTCATGAGAAAACTTCAGTCACAGGGTTCCATACCAACTTTTTTGAGTACCCACCCTGCAACCGGGGACAGAATTAATCGGTTACAACAACAAATCAATCAATTTCCACAAATCAATTCTAATGGTGGATTAGACAGTGCTAGTTACAAAAGCAATCTGCAAGTACTATTCCGATAGCTTTGTGGAGGGGAGCCAGAACGCTTATCCAACTTGTTTGTAGCGACCACTAAGTTTAATTTCTTGTGGATTGATTCTGCTTACCGCTTTTTCCAGGGGTAAACAGCGAGTGGTGTTTTTAAAAACATTCACCTGGTAAACCAACTTGTTAGTTATATCCAGTCCGGTCAACCAACCACTGCGGGGATGATATACACCAGTGTCAATATCTAGCCACCCTTGACCCTGTGCTAACTCTCCAGGTCTCATTCCTGGCAAGGTAAAGGTGATTGTGTGTCCCGTAATAATTAGTTTGTTTGTAAAGTAGGGCGTTTCCATGCTATGAAATTCCTCTCTAATCCAGCATAGATCTCCTCCTGTTTGCTCAGATAAAGACTTATTTGGATTGACTCCCGCATGGGCTAACAAAATATCTCCCAAATCAAGATATGTAGGTAAACTGCTAAACCAGTCTAAATCTTCTTGAGGTATTATTGCGGATCTATAACTGGCCATGGTAGCTTGTCCCCCGCTATATAACCATGATTGTACAGCCTTATTTGATGTGTAATGATGAATCATCACATTCAGAAGCATTTCCTCATGATTACCTAGGAGACAGGGATAATTATTTTCTTTAACAAACTTGACCACCTGAGCACTTTGTGGACCTCGGTCTATTAGGTCTCCCAGGAAATATACCTGATCCCCTGAGTTAGGTGCTATTTTTTCCATTAGGATCATTAGACCTTGATAGTGACCGTGTACATCCCCGATAATAATTCGCCGTGAATTAGTTGCGCTCATAAGTGTTTCAATTTGTCTGATAAATTAAAAGTCATTAAGATAAAGATCTTAGATTAAACGTTGTATTTTTACTCTGCTAGTTTTAAACTACACAGTTGTGAGTTGGTTTTCAGATATAGCGGTTGATTTTTTCTGCAAATCATCTTTAGAGAACTCCTGGATACCCTCGGAGGTGGGTTGTTGACAGTAAATGTTAAGTGATATTACAAACTTTAGAAAAATATTGAGAAATTAATCTTAGAGCAATCATGATTTTAAGGTAGAACCTATAGGATAGACGGGAGGCAATGATGAATAAGAATAATATTCAAAACTATCGCTTTGTTTGTACCCTCACATTTGGTGATATCTACGGTCAAATTGTTGCTTGGTTAATCACAATTACACTTAGTCTAGCTTCGGCTTTAGCATTAATAGGTGCTAGAAGACCTGTATATGCTTTAGCTGCGGTAGGACTTGTGGTTGTTTTTACTCTCCCTTTTCTGTTGTTTGCTTTTGTCACCACTCTATTAAACCATATAGAGCTAAATGCTGTCGAGTTGGAAACAAAAACACAAGCGACAGCAGATGGTGTTCCGGTGCAAAAACCGATTCAAGCCACCAGTTGAAATCAGTAAAATATGGGTGGTGCTTACCGGTTTAATGACGACTGAAAATAACATCCCTGTTCCCAAACAGGGTATTTTTTTCCAATAGGGGGTTGATGACGATGATAGAACATGATGTAGTTATTGTTGGTGGTGGTTTAGCTGGATGTCGAGCAGCATTAGAAATTGCCAGAACGGATCCTAGCTTAAAAGTAGCACTGGTGGCTAAAACCCATCCTATTCGTTCTCACTCGGTAGCTGCTCAGGGGGGAATGGCTGCTTCCCTGAAAAATGTGGATACTCAAGACAGTTGGCAAGCTCACGCTTTCGATACGGTTAAGGGTTCGGATTACTTAGCAGACCAGGATGCTGTGGCCATTCTCACTCAAGAAGCACCAGATGTGGTGATTGATTTAGAACATCTGGGAGTGTTATTTTCTCGTTTACCAGATGGGAGAATTGCTCAAAGGGCTTTTGGTGGACATTCTCACAATCGCACCTGTTACGCAGCTGATAAAACCGGTCACGCCATCCTCCATGAGTTGGTTAGTAATTTGCGCCGCTATGGGGTACAAATATATCAAGAGTGGTATGTGACTAAACTGATTATGGAAGATAATGAAGCCAAAGGTTTAGTTATGTTCCACTTACTAGATAGTAAAATTGCAGTTCTACGCGCCAAGGCAATTATGTTTGCTACTGGTGGCTATGGTCGTGTTTACAACACTACTTCAAATGATTATGCCTCTACGGGTGATGGTTTGGCAATGACCGCATTAGCTGGACTACCTTTGGAAGATATGGAGTTTGTCCAATTTCATCCCACTGGTCTATATCCAGTGGGAGTGCTGATCTCCGAAGCGGTTCGAGGAGAAGGTGCCTATTTAATTAATGCTCAAGGTGACCGTTTTATGGTTAACTATGCTCCTAGTCGCATGGAGTTGGCACCCCGTGATATTACATCCAGAGCGATCGCCTACGAAATTCGCGCAGGCAGAGGTGCTAGTTTAGACGGAACTGCTGGTGGACCCTTTGTTTATTTAGATTTACGACATCTAGGAAGGGAAAAAATCATGAGTAGAGTACCTTTTTGTTGGGAAGAGGCCCATAGGTTAGTGGGTGTGGATGCGGTCACCCAACCCATGCCAGTGCGTCCCACCATTCATTATTGTATGGGTGGTATTCCGGTGAACACCGATGGACAAGTACGTTGCAATAGCACTGAGTTAGTTGAGGGCTTTTTTGCCGCTGGAGAAACTGCCTGTGTATCTGTTCACGGTGCCAATCGTTTAGGTAGTAACTCGCTATTAGAATGTGTAGTTTATGGCAGACGCACCGGAGCGAAACTGGCGGAATATGTACAAAACCGTAAACTACCAGTTATAGATGAACAAAATTATATAAGAGCGACCGAGGAAGAGATTGAGAGTTTGTTAGCACAACCGGGAAAATATCGCATCAATCAAATTCGTGAACAACTTCAGGACACAATGACAGATTTTTGTGGAGTATTTAGAACCGCAGAACTAATGAAAGAAGGATTAGAAAGAATTGAAGAAATTGAAGCTAAGTCTTGTCAGATACACTTAGATGACAAGGGTAAGTGTTGGAATACGGAATTAGTAGAGGCTATGGAGTTAAAGAGCTTAGTGGTGGTTGGTAAAACCATATTAGCATCAGCATTTAGTCGTCGAGAAAGTAGAGGTGCCCATTTTAGAGAAGATTTTCCCAGTCGAGATGATCATCAATTTTTAAAGCATAGTATGGCTTACTACTCACCATTAAATCTTAGAATAGAGTATATGCCAGTAGTAGTAAACATGTTTGAGCCCCAGGAGAGGAAATATTAAAGATACCGCAAACCCATGGCAAATATAATGTGAGAAAATGGTGCTACCAATAAAAGAAACTATGCTGAATAAAACTCAAGATAAAAAAGAAATAGATTGGAAACCAATTATTAAAGAATTCATAGCCGTGCTAGGTGAAAAAGGTGTAGTTCAACGGAAAGAAGAACTAATAACCTACGAATGTGACGGTTTAACCAGTTATCGTCAAAGACCAGCGGTGGCAGTTTTACCCCGCACCACTGAACAAGTGGCAGCAGTAGTAAAGATTTGTAACCGGTATTCCATACCCTTTATTGCCAGAGGTTCGGGAACAGGGTTGTCTGGTGGGGCTTTGCCATTAGAGAATTCAGTATTAATTGTCACTTCTCTCATGCGGCAAATTCTCAAGATAGATTTAGAGAACCAACGTGTTATTGTCCAACCTGGAATTATCAACAGTTGGGTAACTCAGGCGGTTAGTGGTGCAGGTTTTTACTTTGCCCCGGATCCTTCGAGTCAAATTATCTGCTCTATTGGTGGTAATATTGCGGAAAATTCTGGAGGTGTACACTGTTTAAAATACGGTGTGACTACTAACCATGTGTTGGGTCTAAAAATAGTTCTTCCTGATGGGTCAATTACTGATCTTGGCGGACAGATTCCGGAAATGCCCGGTTACGATTTAACGGGAGTATTTGTGGGTTCAGAAGGAACTTTAGGCATTGCTACGGAAATTACCCTGAAAATCCTCAAAACTGCCGAATCAATTTGTGTATTACTAGCGGACTTCACCAGCGTAGAAGCTGCTGCAGCTAGTGTGTCTGATATAGTGAGTGCGGGTATAATTCCCGGTGGTATGGAAATGATGGATAACATTAGTATTAATGCTGTAGAAGATGTGGTAGCTACTAATTGCTACCCCCGCGATGCAGCGGCAATTTTATTAGTAGAGGTGGATGGATTAGCAGTAGAAGTTAATGCTAATAAACAAAAGGTGACAGATATTTGTTTAAAGAATGGAGCGCGTAATATCACAGCTGCATCGGACCCGGAAACGAGATTGAAATTGTGGAAAGGTAGAAAAGCTGCTTTTGCTGCAGCAGGTCATATCAGCCCAGATTATTACGTTCAAGACGGGGTTATTCCTCGCACCCAACTACCTTATGTTCTCACAGAAATTGAGGCTTTAAGCCAAAAATATGGTTATAGAATAGCCAATGTTTTTCATGCAGGAGATGGTAATTTACATCCTCTGATTTTATTTGATAATTCCATACCAGGAGAATTAGAAAAGGTGGAAGAAGTGGGAGGAGAAATTCTCAAGTTATGTGTGAAAGTTGGTGGTAGCATTTCTGGAGAACATGGTATAGGCGCTGACAAGAAGTGTTATATGCCAGATATGTTTAGTGATACGGATTTAGAAACTATGCAATGGGTAAGAGAGGTTTTTAACCCTCAGAGCCTAGCTAATCCAGGGAAAATTTTTCCCACACCGCGTACCTGTGGAGAAGGTGCAAAAGCATCTTCAAGTGCACAATTTTCTTCACAACTTTCACCTCATATAGAAAGGTTTTAAACATGATTAAACTCGATCAGTTTTTAAAATTCTTAGGCATTGTCTCCACTGGTGGTCAAGCCAAAATTATGATTGTTAATGGTGAGGTGAAAGTTAATGATATGATTGAAACTCGAAGGGGGAGAAAATTACTAGTTGATGATATAGTAACTGTGACTGGGAAGACTTTTAAGGTAGGAGATATTATTTCCTAACAGTTTCCCAATTTTCCCAGACCATAATCAGGAATCATGCTGAAATTACCTATGACTATAGATCAATCAAATATGAGACTAATTAAAAAATCTGAAAAGTTGCTTCTAGAACAGCTCAAGAACACGGAGGTGCAGGAAGAAAGTTCTGAACCTGATATTACAGATAATTTGGAAGACCTACTTCCAGAATCAGGCCTAATTGAAACCGATAGTTTTTACATCAATTACATTCCCCTGCGAGATAATGCCATAGTTTATTCTGTTGGTAATACAGGTTGGCAGGTTTCCGAAATTTGGAAAGAAATCAGATTGGATGATTTCTATCACAGTTAAGAAGAACAGAGCAAGATATTTACTCACCCAGGGAGTGAGGGCATAATTTATCTTGAGTCCCCCCCCTGGAACCTTAAAATGTCGAAAAAGTATCATATATATTTTATTAAGTAGGTGGGTGGAATTAAATATAAGATGAACGTAGGTTGGGTTGAAGTATGAAACCCAACACCCCCATCGGTTACGCCATGGCCCCTACAAATAATTGTGCCTCCCTACTTACCATATTAATAAATTAATCTTGTTTATAAATTAATCTTATTTTTAAGTCAGCACACCCACACATAGGTTAGCATAGTAATTTCATGAGATGATAGTATGATGATATCATGATCAGTCGTTTGTTTAACCTGTTCATTGCTGTAGGGTTTTTATTCAGTGTTATTGTGTTTTCTGTTGCTTCTAATTCCGTTGATTTAAAAACAACAAATAATCCTCTATTAACAGAAATTAGAGGAGTTTGGTTAACCAATGTAGCCAGCGGGGTACTTTTTGTACCTTGGGGTATAGAACGAGCTATTAATCAATTAGCAGAACTCAATTTCAATACGATTTATCCTGTAGTTTGGAACAGAGGCTACACTTTCTACCAAAGTCAAGTTGCCCAATCGGTTACAGGTGATATTACCGAGCCATTCTTGAATTTTATGAATGGGGGAAATGATGTTTTGAAAAAAATAGTTACCTTGGGCAAAAAGAAAAATTTAACCGTGATTCCTTGGTTTGAATATGGGTTTATGACTCCACCTAATTCTAATTTAGCTAGACTGCATCCAGAATGGTTAACTAATGGTCGAAAAGGCGTAAATTATGTAAATGCCAATCTGCGGGAAGATATTGACAGTTCCAGCATTTTTAATCAACAACTATGGTTAAATCCTCTCCATCCTCAAGTGCAAAATTTTATTCTAGATTTAATTTTAGAAGTGGTTAAAAATTATGATGTAGATGGTATTCAAGTAGACGATCATTTTGGAATGCCTGTGCAATTTGGTTATGACCCATTTACAGTTAAGCTATACCAAAAGGAACATCTAGGCAAAATTCCTCCCTCAGACCCTTTCAATTCTGAGTGGATGAGTTGGCGGGCAAATAAAATCACTAGTTTACTGACAAGAATTCGTGGGGAAGTGAAGAAGATTAAGCCCCAAGCTAAAATATCTGTTTCACCTAATTCCCAGGATTATGCCTATAAATACTATCTACAAGACTGGCAAAATTGGGTCAAGAAAAATTTAGTCGATGAGTTGGTTTTGCAGGTCTATCGAGATGATAATCTATCTTTTATTGCCGAAATTCAAAAACCTGCAGTTCAATCAGCTGTGAAAAAAATTCCTGTCAGTATTGGTATTTCTTCAGGTACTCTAACCAGTCCTGTTAATATTCACAGTGTTAAACAAAAGGTGCAAATTGTACGAGATAGTCGGTTTTTGGGTTTTTCTTTTTTTTACTGGGAAAGTCTCTGGGGTTACATCTCCCCTGAATCACCTCAACAAAGACGCAGAACGTTTTTAAAAATCCTCGAACATCCAGCTGTTAGACCTGTTTTCTTTAGGAAAATACAATGAAAAATTTCAGCCAACAATCTCTCACTACATAATCAAAATGACCGAACCACTACAACTCAAGAGTCACAAATTTGCAGATCTCTGTTTTATATCAATATGGAGTTTTACAACCCTAGCTAGTTTTCTCCTCAGTTTGCTAGTAGTTGAAGTCGGTGAAAAATCTGATTTGGAAGTTGTAGATGCGGCTATTGGTGGGTTAGCAATCGCTATTCCCCAAAGTTATCTTCTAAGAAAAATTATTCCTCCCTTAAATTGGATTATATCAACAGTTTTAGGATGGGTGCTAATTACAGTCATAGGTATTGGTACAATGGGATGGTTTGTCTTGTCTACACATACCTTATATAATCGTGTTTTAATTAGTATGATTGATTCTGGTATTGGTGGTTTAGTTATTGGATTGTCACAATCCTGTTTAGCCATTCCCCCATCAGTTCCCCAAAAATGGTCATGGGTGTTTGTGAATGCTATTAACTGTATCCTAGGCTTTACTATTGGATCTCTAATTGGTATTTTAACTGGTAAAAGCTCATTTTTAAGTGAAGTATTTGGTTTGAGCATTGGATGGTTAATAGTGGGAATTCTAACTAGCATTAGTGCGAACAGGTTTTTAAAAATAGATGAGGCCAAGTACTAGTAATATAGTCAATCTTCTCCCTCCCCACTCGAATTTTTGATTAATAATCCCGGGATCTCTTGCATAATTCTTCACAATTTGTTACAAAAATATAAAGAACTTCTAGAGACCCAGAATCTAATGTTAAGCGGACTTGCTGGTTTAACAGATCCCAAAGGTAGCGACTGGGGAGAGCGAATGCTCAATACAGTTGCCAGTCAAACGATTCGCCACTTATTTACCCAGAGCGAGTCAGTAGAAGTCCTTGTGCGTTGCTATCCTTCCAGCAAACTTTTGCAGGGGAGTATTGATAGCTTTAAGATGAGTGGACAGGGCCTAGTTATCCGTAGAGACTTCGCTATAGAGGAAATGTGTTTTGAAACCGATGCTGTGTCTATTGACTTTAGCTCGGTTTTAAGTGGCAAACTTAAGCTAAAACAACCCACACAAGCTGTGGCACAGGTAGTATTATTGGAATCAGGTATCAATCATGCTTTTAAGGCTGAATTGGTGAAAAAGCGTTTAATAAACCTTTCTGAACCAGCTTTAATGGAAATATCTAATGGTGAACCAGTTTCCTTTCCTGAAATTAAAATACAGTTATTACCTGAAAATCGCTTACATCTTATAGCTAAAGCTGACATTAACAATGGCGAACTTGTACCATTAAGTATGACAATTAGTATCAGTATTGAAAAACGAAGACGGGTTTCTTTCAAGGATGCCAGATTCCAATTAGATGAAGTACCATATCAACAGCGAGAAATTTCTCAAAGATTAGGCGCAGCTCTGGTCACGATCTTAGATGGGATGGTAGACCTAGACCGTTTTGATTTAGATGGGGTAAAAATGCGGTTAAATCGTTTAGAAACCCAAGGTGAAAAGTTAATTTTTAGTGGATATGCGGAAATAGACCACATTCCCCAAAGTGGGTACTAAAAGAATAACCGACCATCGTGGTCGGTTATCCTACAAGTGGGAATGGTTGGCATCAGGTACACCCAAAACGGGCGAGGAGGGATTCGAACCCCCGACACCGTGGTCCGTAGCCACGTGCTCTAGTCCACTGAGCTACACGCCCCTAATTAACTTCTACTATAGTAGCATACCCTTTAGAAATTATGCAAGAGTTTTTGCCAAAATCTTCTGATCTTTCTCATCTCACCACCCAGGGAGAGGTGCAAATGGTTGATATATCAGGAAAAATCCCCACAATTAGGGAAGCGATCGCAATGGCCAGGGTGCGGATGTTACCAGAAACTCTGGCTGTGATTGAAGCGGGCAATGCACCAAAAGGGGATGTGTTAGCTACCGCTAGAATAGCTGGCATTATGGCTGCTAAACAGACCCCAAATTTAATTCCTCTTTGTCATCCTTTACCTTTGCAAAAGGTCACAGTGGAGATTAGACTAGATGAGCAACTACCCGGGTATGAAATTCATGCCACAGTTAAAACCAAGTCAGAAACCGGTGTAGAGATGGAAGCTCTTATGGCTGTTTCTGTAGCTGCTTTGACTTTATATGACATGGCTAAAGCTTTAGAAAAGTCTATTCAAATCCAATCTATAGGTTTAGTGAGTAAAACCGGTGGTAAATCAGGTTCTTGGCAAGGTTAAGCCTCTAATTTTTATAAATGATATTGAATTAGCGTATTGAATTTTCTTGCTTGTTATATACTGGAGAGAAAACAGCCAAATTAATATCAAATAGAGTAAATACAAAGTAATTATGAGTAAGCAAGTACAAACTCTCACCCTTACCAAAAATTTAAATTCTGAAAGTGCATTAGAATTTCAGAGAAATATTGCCAAAATTGTAGAGAGTAAAGCCGAAGTGGTTTTAATTGATTGTCAACATATTACTTTTCTAGACAGTCGTGGTTTAGGATATCTAGTGTTGGCTTTTAAAAATTTACAAAAAGCGGGCATTAAAATGGTACTCTGTTCCCTGAGTGAACAAGTAAGAATGATATTTGAATTAACCAGTATCGATGAGATATTTGAAATATTTGCTACCCAGGATGACTTTCATCGCGAATTGGTGAATAAGACCTAATCAAATTTAATCTGGATGATGGCTAGGTCATCATCAAAAATTTCTTTGGAGTTTAAACTAACCAAATATTTTATTACATATTCAAGTTGGGATTTAGGTAGATTATGGGATCTAACTAATAATTGAATAAACTCCTCTAAACTCCAAAGAATTCCATCAAAATTAGTAATTTCATAAGCTCCATCACTGAAAATATAAAGACTACTTAATTCTCCAATTTGACAAATTTCATCCACATATTTAGCTTGGCAAAACATACCAATGGGCATACCCGGGGTTTTGAGAAGTGTTATATCAACATTAGGAGATTTTGGTGACAGTAAAACTGCTGGTGGATGTCCTGCACTAGCATAGGTTAATTGTCGATTTACATGGTTATATACACCATACCAAATTGTGAAGTACTTCTCGGTTTTATCATCAGTTTGAAAAGCATCATTTAAAGCTGATAATACCTGACTAGGTTGATAATAATTTACTCCTTTAAGTGCGCGAGAACGAAGTAAATTTAACACAGAAATTGCCGGGAGAGTGGCCCTAAGTCCATGACCAACAGCATCCAATAGATAAATTGCCAGGTGATCACCATCTAACCAATAATAATCAAAACAATCTCCTCCTAATTTTCGAGAAGGTAAGAACATATAATCAATATTCACTGGTTGATTAATAGGTAGTGGTAAAAGAGACTTGACGTAGTCTGTAGCTTCTGACAGCTCGGTTTCTAACAATAGCTTTTGGGTTTGTAAATCTCGATTTAACTGATGTAGACGTAGTCCAGCTCTAACTCTAGCTTGTAGTTCATTTTGTTCAATGGGTTTCGAGATAAAATCATCTGCTCCTGAGTCTAGTCCTTTAACCCGATCTGATACTGAATCTAAGGATGTTAATAAAATAAAAAATGTACTGGATAAATTTGGGTGATTTTTAATAAAATTACAGACCTCTAAACCACTTAATTCAGGCATCATCCAATCACAAATAATCAGAGCAGGAGGAGAAGCAACAGCTTGTAAAATTCCCTCTCTCCCATTACTGGTTGTGATAACTTGATAATGCTGTTTTTCTAAGATCCTTTTGAGAAGGATTTGGATTGAAGAATCATCATCAATTACTAAAATTTGGAACATAAGGTTTAGAAGATTTATATCATCAGTATTCTATTTAAGTAGGGAGGCACAATTATTTGTAGGATGGGTTGAGGAACGAAACCCATGCGGGCGTTGGGTTTCATACTTCAGCCCAACCTACGTTCATCTTATATTTAATTCCACCCACCCACTTACATTATGTCCACAAATTAGGAATCTAGAATGAAAAGCTGATAAAAACTTGAGCTATTTATGTTAATCCGATAAAGACTCTAGAGGGTTAAGCCAGAATAGCATTACTTTTTGCAGCTGGTGTAAATCTCTATAAACCTCTTGTTTAAACCATTGAGCTATAGCATCTAGGGGAGTAAAGGAATTTCCTGATTGCCATTTAATGTCTTGACCTAAAGGAGTTGTGTGGTTTCCGGAGAGAGTTTTTACGGTAACCATTTGAGAAAAACGGTTTTTTAAAATTTTCGTTAACTCTGCTGATTGATCTAAATTGTCATTGTGGAATTTGATTAATAGGTTGCGTCTAATCTGATAGGATTCTTCGATAATTTGATTAGTTTCTGTGGGTGTGGGACTAAATTCAATCATTAAATCACTCATGAGGGTAGAATTTAGTTGCTCCACTAGAGGAATAGCGTCTTTAGCAGTGTAGTTATTAAAGGAAATCAGAATATTACCCGCTCGCTCTACTTCAAAAAGACTGCCAATCAATAATTGCAGCTTACAACCCATGCTGTGTCCAACTCCATAAATTGGTAAGTATAATTTATGTAATTCCCCATAATAATGTAGACGTTCCAAAGTCCTTTCAAAGTTCAGTAGAACTGATTGGGCGATCGCCTGGTGATCTAGTCCATTGACAAATGGTGTGGCAATTATGACGTAACCTTTGTTAGCAAGCTGCTCTAATAACCAACGGTAGGTCAAATGGGGTGCACTAGCGACAAATGCACCTCCCAAAAAATGAATGATTCCAACGGGGTGACGGGGAACAATTACCCAATTACCTCTTATTTCTTTCCATTCCATCGGATTCTCACCTGATTATTCTGTTTCTATAAGTAGGGAGGTGCAATTATTTTTATATTTAATTTCACCCATCCACTCAGTATAGCAATAGTCATTGAAAGTTGACAAGTGATTAACTAGCTAATTACCTTCTATTGCGCAAAGTAGATAAAGAATCTTTTAGACTAGTCTTGTAGTTTTCTCATTTCTTGCTTAACATCCATAGCAATTTGTAATGCTTCATTTAGCAACCGGTCGTGTTCTGCTGCCTTTTCACTAACTTCCATAGTGCTTAAACTGGATAAATTGTGGGTAAACAGATCCGAATTAGTTAAGATAAACGCTTTATTTTCTCGCAAAATTCTTTCGGTTTTCAACGCTCTGACTAAATCTAACTTGGTGAATTTTAGAGATTTAATCACTTTATCTCTGTTTTGTATACCTACTGCTGGATTACCTGCTGCTTCTATTTGATCATTAATATTTATGGCATGAATAATGGAATTATATCTGGAAACGTCATTTAATAAGACCTTTAGGGAGCTAGTCATGTTCTTCTTGAAGAAGCGGGTTTTGTACTTCCACCACAAATATAACACCCCCTGACTAACACCACTTAGCCAAACCAGGGTTAAAATAAGTAATATCCATGATGGTAAAGTAATCCAAGCTACTAAATCTTTAACTAACCAATCGAAAAGCAAATATGTAAAAATTAGAACAGAAGAGCTAATAAAAACCACTGTAGCTCCCTCAGAACCCTGAACTTTGTCCAGTAATAACTTCCCCAACTGGTAGAGGGAATCGGTTATAATAGGGAGTTGATTATCTACTGGTAAGTTAGTTAGGTCTTGCAATTCTTTATCTGTAATTCGCAGACTCTTCAAATCGTCACGCACAACCCCTCCAACTCTACCAACTTAGGACTGATCAAATTATTAATAACTCTTGTAGATTTGTCAACAAAACTGTGAACTGTGGTACATTAATTGTTGGGTTTCCAGTACCTAAACAGCAAAAACACTAACCACAGCACCATGATAACCATAGTCATAGTTTTCCTGACTAATATCGTGATTTCACTGATGCTAGTATACCTAGCTTGGCAAATGTGGCAACTTAAACACAAGTTGACAATAATAGCCAATAATCTAGAAAGTAGGGAATCAGCTAGTTATGGGGTTCTAGCCACAATACGGGATAATATTAATGGAGAACGAGAACAAATTTATCATTGGAGACAAAAGCAGCAAATGCTAAAACAGCAACTTCAACAAGCTTGGCAAACCTTTCAACTGGTGAAACTTCTTACCACATCCGCTTGGAGATTATTAGCTCAGAAAGTGCAAAAATAGCCCATTCAACCCTAAAAGAATTATACTGTTCCTATCCCTAGCTCAAGACTGGGAGTTTTTCGCAAATTTCTGTTATAAAGAATTAAAATGTCTTAAAATGTCTAATAATCGTTCCGGAATATTTATTGGTGGTGTAATGCTGGGAGCTACAATTGGAGCTTTAGCAGGCTTGCTTGTTGCACCCCGTACAGGCAAAGAAACCCGTAAGCTCTTGAAAAAATCTGCGGATGCTTTACCAGAATTGGCAGAGGATATATCCACCAGTGTGCAAATACAAACAGATAGACTCTCCGCTAATGTAGTTAGAAACTGGGATGACACCTTAGATAGGTTGCGAGATGCGATCGCATCGGGAGTAGAAGCTACACAAAGGGAAAGAGAGTCATTAAAGAGAGTAAAATCTCATAATGCTGATGAAAATCCAGATCATCTCCACCAAAATCCAGAAAGTCTATAAATTATAGTGTCACCGTGATTGATCCTTTATTTTGGCTGGGACTATCTTTACTATTAGTAGCTACTAGTCTAAGTGTGGTATTGGTAGTAGCCATACCTGCTGTACAAGAATTAGCACGAGCTTCGCGCAGTGCTGAAAAGTTCTTTGATACTCTTTCTAGGGAGTTACCCCCCACCCTAAAAGCTATCCGCAATACGAGTTTAGACATCACAGATTTAACTGAAGATGTCAGTGATGGAATTAAAAGTGCGGGTCAAGTAGTTAGACAAGTAGATCAAGGTTTAAATACTGCTAAAAAGCAAGCTGATAATGTGCAAATTAGCACTCGCAGTCTCTGGGTTGGTGTGAGAACTGCCTGGAAAACCTTTACCAATCAAGGATCTAATAAACGTAGCCTACAGGGAATCCGCACCAAATCATGACTCAAGCTATACGTATATACCCCATAACTGGCAATTTTTGGGAATATTGGTTTTTGATGGTTTAAGGTGATCAGATTAGGGTAAAGTAAACAATTGTAAAGAAATATCACTTTTCTCGTAACCTAAAAATAGCAGTTGTTTACTCTCACCTTTAATATTCGTATAGAAAATTCCATGCAGCGTTCTTTTTGCCAAAAAATTCTAGTATCCATTGCAGTCTTTGTTTTTGCTGCATCCATTTGGGTAACGAACTCACCATTAGCTCTAGCTTATGAAAATCCCGATTTGCTACCTGATACCTTTACCCCAGTAGTTGACCTAGCCAAAACCTTACCTGATCCACAGGAAGAAAAGTTAGTAAAGGAATTAGAGCAGTTTGAGGTGGATACTGGCTGGAAGTTGCGGGTATTGACTCAATATGACCGGACTCCAGGGAGAGCAGTAATTAAATACTGGGGACTAGATGATAAAAGTATTCTCCTAGTTGCAGATGCACGTGGTGGTAACATTCTGAGTTTTAGTGTGGGAGATGCAGTTTATGAGCTCTTACCGCGTACATTTTGGATTGAATTACAAACTCGTTTTGGCAATCTCTATTTTGTGAGGGAGAATGGTGAAGATCAGGCTATTTTACAAGCACTAAATTCGGTGAAAGGTTGTTTAGCTCAGGGGGGTTGTAATGTGGTTCCCGGATTACCCAAAGAGCAATGGATACTTACCCTCATTACCTCAGCTATTGGCGGGATAATTTGCGGATTTGCAGCCCAACCTCGCAATGATAAACAAGTGTTTGCTTGGCAATGGGCGTTAATTTTTTCACCGTTGTGGGGAATTTTGTTTATTGCTTTTGGTATTGCTCCTGTGATTACCCGTACCAGTGATTGGGTTCCCTTGGTCCGCAATATTTCGGCCTTTTTGATAGGTCTGTTGGTGGCTTATCTTTCCCCCGTTTTTAGCCGTCCTGTTTCTAGGAATGAGTCTTAAATTTAGGAATGGTGAAGTTGTTCATTTTTTCCTCACGCTGAATTTTTCCATAATTTCAGTGTTTGTATTAATGATTGAATTTCACCATGCCACCAGTTTTTAAAAACTATAGTCTAAAAAAGGCTATCAATGGTTTCGTAGTCATACTCTGCTATAACTTCATTAAAAACTGCTGTAGCTGTATCTCCATCTAGTTCTAAATCCCCTGCTAATTGAGACCAATATTCATATTCTTCATCGGTGAAGTATTCGTCAGCAATAGCAAACTCCACAGACATTTGAAAAGCTTCTATTGCTGCATCTTCAGCAAGAATAATTTGTATGGCAGCATTATATAGCATTTCTAATCCACCAATTTCTACCAGACTATCAATTTTTTCTTGCAGCAGTTCTGTGTCAATCTCATAGGTTTCATACAGTCCCATCAATAACTCTGATTCTTCCTCAGACAAGTCATCTACAGACGCACCACATAAACAAATTACTGCGATCGCTTCTACTAGTGTTAAATAACAGCTTTCCTCTTCTTCTTGTTCCTCTTCCTCATAAAATTCTTCGTCAAAATCCTCATCCTCCTCCACCCAAACATCAGCAGTTAAATCAAAGTCTGTTGTCCCTTTAATTTTCCAGCATTCAAAGCAGAGGTCTGGGTTGGTCATATACTCATAAGGAATATAGCAATATCCTGAGTCCCCCCATTCCTCACCCCAGGAATTCCGGACAATAAATACTTGAGCACTATCCTTATATCCAACGCAAAGCATAGCGTGATTCCCATGCTGTTCTCTACCCTCATCACTATTTAGATCTGGCATAGGAACTCTCCCCTGGGCTGTAACACGATCAAAAGATTTAAATAAAACTAGCCCAAAAATAAAAGGATATCCTTCTGCTAAGCAGTGCTTCATTGAGTATATGTCAGGATTAACTTGCTCTGGAGTTTCCCATTGAAAATCCTCAATACTAGTTAGTTCTGCAGCTTCACTGTAAGCCTCATAACTAGGTTTGGTATTGACGTTTTTAACTTTGCCATTTTCTGCTATATGATAACTCCAAGTTGACTCGTGACAAATACCCTGCTCTTGCAAACTAACCAATGCTAAGGAAATATTGCTTCCCTGGTCTTGAATTTTATCACCACCGGAAGCCTCTATTCCTAGCAATCGTGCATTATAATATACAAAAAGACGACTGAAATCAACATCTTTGCCTAGACGGTTCATTATATACTCATAGCCACCAACAACTGCATTGGCTGTACAACTGTTGGCACCTGCTTGATTTTCTACAGGGGTCATAAAGGGACGGAGATCCACCTGTGGTGGTAGTTCTTCTTCGCTAAACCTCTGTGTATCGTAGAGTTGAGAACCAGGAATTCTTGAAGGGGAGGAGCTACAACCGCTCAGTGCTCTCCATTCACCTGTTTTGCGATCTACAACGTAGGATAATACAGCTTTTTTAGACATAAACTCTGATGTGGATTGCCCACAAAAATAATTATCAAAATTCTATATTAGGTATGCTATGAAATGTCACACAAAAAATTTGTAATTCCTCAATAATTCCCTGGTAGATTCTATAACCTCATGCTTTTAATTTGGACTAGGTTCAGCAAATGAATGATTAATCGCTTCCAGCAGTTCCCTGGGATGATCAATCAAAAAGTCAGGATTTTCCCTAGCTAGTGCTTCAGGAGAATTAAACCCCCAAGTAACTGCTATAACTTGCACATTGGCTTTTTTAGCTGCTTCTATGTCTCTGGTTTCATCACCTACATAAATGACAGTCTGGGGCTTAATTTGTCTTTGTTTAATTACACTACTCATGATAGTATTCTTACCAAAAATTGTTACCCCCGAATGAACAAATTCAAATAGATTGTCCAACTGATGACACTTGAGAAATTCATGGACATTCTCTTGTGCATTAGAGGTAATAATCCCTAATTTATATCCCTGATTACTTAGCTCTCTTAGTGCTTCAGGAATTTCTGGTATGGGTTGTAAATCCTTGATTTTATTTTTTAATTCTCCTTTCACTCTTTTAACTAAAAAGGGTATTTTAAATAGGGATACACCTGAATACTTAATAATTTGTCTAGCAGTTAAATTTCTTAATAGTTTTAATTCCTTAGCAGATATTTGCATATAGCCAAACTCCCGGGCTAGACGATTAGCAATTGTTACCAAAGCGTCTAATGTATCTGCAATTGTGCCATCAAAGTCAAAGATGATTACTTTTTGAGTCATTATTTAGTTTCAATGTGGTAAGATTAGCACGGGCATTTCTACGTAACATTTTTGGTTTAATCCGTCTCAAAGCTGATGCAGTAAATTTTTCATTCCACTGCTCATCAGTGATCTCCGATAATTCTAACAGCTTGGGTGCTAAATTTCCAGGATAGGGATGAAAATCTACCACATCTGTTACCTGGGAAAACCGCTGATTCCAAGGACAAACATCTTGACAAATATCACAACCAGCAACCCATCCTTGTAAATTTCTTTCTATGTTTATTGGCAGGGTTTCTCCTCTATTTTCAATAGTATGATAGGCAATACATTTATTGGCATCTACAACAAATGGCTGGGTAATTGCTTGTGTTGGACAAGCTTCTATACATCTGTTACAAGTACCGCAGTGTTGGGTAGCTGGAGTATCTCCCTCTAATTCTAGATTAGTTAATACTTCACCTAAAAATACCCAGGAACCATATTCCCTAGTAATCACATTACCGTTTTTGGCAATCCAGCCAATACCCGCTTTCTCAGCCCAAACTTTGTCCTGTATGGGTCCTGTATCCGCATAATATCTGGCTTTTATACCCTCACCCTGTGATTCTAACCAGGTGGCTAATTGTTTGAGCTTTTTATGCAGAATTCTATGATAATCTCTCCCCCACCCATAACGGGATATCTTCCCATACTCTCCCCCCAGGGGACGGGAATGGGGTGTATAATAGTTTATCGCTACACAAACGAGCGATCGCACTTCTGGCATGAGTAATTTTATATCTTCCCGTTTTGGATTGGTCATCCAATCCATGTCAGCATGATAACCCAGACTTATCCATTTCCTCAACCTTTCCTTTTCTTTACTCTCCACCCCCAATACAACTGCGACACCAACTTTATGGAATCCTAATTTATAGGCTTTTTCTTTAATGGTATGAGTACTTAAGCTAGTTAAAGAGGACATGTGGAGACAGGAGTTAGGTAGTTTGATTATACAACAGATAACAGATAGCGAAAAACCCTAGTCTAAAGTTTGGAGTATAATGGAGTTGTTCCTAAGCAAGGATGAAAAACAGTGAACCAAGCGGAAATTAGTACTCTCATTAGACAACAAATGGAACAACTAATTGTGGAAGACCCTGTGATCAAGAATTTGATTTTAGGTTCCATGTCGCAATATTATATTGGAAGACAAGACGCGGATAGTAAATTCGACCAGACTCTGGCACAATTGCAGTCTTATCAGGAAGAGCAGAATCGTAAATGGGAAGAGCAAAATCGCCACAATCGTGAAATCATGGCACAATTGCAGTCTTACCAGGAAGAGCAAAATCGTAAATGGGAAGAGCAAAATCGCCACAATCGTGAAATCATGGCACAATTGCAGTCTTACCAGGAAGAGCAAAATCGTAAATGGGAAGAGCAAAATCGCCACAATCTGGGAATTTTAGAAGAAATTAAACAAATGAACCGGAAACATGAAAGTACAGTTGGTTCCCTAGGTTCGCGATGGGGTTTATCATCGGAAGCAAGCTTCAGAAATGGACTAAAAGGAATTTTAAAAGATTCTTTTGGCGTGGAAGTGTTGAACTTCCTTGATTTCGACAATGAAGGAGAGGTTTTTGGCAGACCAGACCAGGTGGAAATAGATGTGATTATCAAAAATGGTTTGGTAATTTTATGTGAAATTAAATCCTCGATTGACAAAGCAGGAATGTATATCTTTGATCGGAAAGTAGCATTTTATGAAAAACATCATCAAAGAAGAGTTGATCGCAAATTAGTAATTTCTCCCATGGTAGACCCAAGAGCTTTGTCAGTAGCACAAAACTTGGGGATTGAGATTTATAGCTATGCTGAAGATGTAAATAGGATTTAGTAAACCGTCCATAAAGGAATGGTCGTTTCCAGTTTGAGACAGTTAGCACCATTGACCTGTAAATGATATTCAACCTTATCCATCAACCGATTCATAATCAGCCAACCATAGCCACCTTCTTGTTTTTGTTCAGGATGGGGGGGGAAGTAGGTGGTTATGTCAAAACCATGTCCATAGTCCCAAACTTCAATAGCTAGTTTCTGATCTGTCAGTTCCAGACGCAATAGAATTGGCACATTTGGTTTATCTTTGTGAGCATGACGAACCGCATTTGAATATGCTTCAACTAGTGCAAGACGTAAACGACTGGATTGGTTTGACCAATCCAGAGAATCCCTCAAATGTTGTTTTAAGTATGCCAACAACCAGTTTTCGACCGTGTTGACAAAACTTAAATCACTGGGTACATAAAGTTCACTTTTCATCGTTTACAAAATTTCCAGAGAGAGAATGGTCTGATCATCTTCTTGAACAGGATTATCGCTTTGAATTTGAGCGATTAGCTGTTCAAGGGACAAAGGTTGAGGTTGTTCCCGTATAAGTTGCCAAATACCTTCTTGATTTAGTATAGACCAAGTTAGTGCCTGAGTGCCACTGTTATTTTTAATTAGTGATTTGGAGCTTATTGTTACTTTTGCTTCCGTAATACCGTCGCTCAGAAGTAGAAGGGTGTCTTTTGGGGCGAGAATTAATTTACCAGACTGTGATGACAGCTCAGGGAAAATCCCCAGAGGTACACTGCGGGTTGTGAGATATTGAGGTTGGGCTAGAGAAGCTGGATATGACCATAATAGGGGATAAATGTGTCCAGCATTAGCATATATGAATTCTCGAGTAGTTTTATTATATTTGGCAATGACAAGAGTAATTAAATAGTTTACACTGATTAGGTCTTCAGCTAGAGCATAGTTGAGATTTTGCAAGACAATATTTGGCGGTGGTGGTGATTCCTGAGATAATTCACGACGCAAAAGAGAAATAGCACTAGCCATAAATAAAGCTGCAGGTACACCCTTACCGGAAACATCACCCACTGCTAACCACAGTTCACCAGATGGATGGAGAAACACCTCAAAAAAATCTCCTCCCACTTCTCGTGCGGGGTAACAGCACGCCTGTATTTTCAAACCGTCAATTTTTGGTAAAGTTTGACGCAGCAGATTGTTTTGAATTTGACGTGCTACTTGCAGTTCTTGGCGAGTCTGTTCTTGTTTCTCTTTTAAGCTTTGGTCAAGCTTGGACTGGGAAAGGGCCAGGGATGCTTGTTTGGCTACATCTCCAATCAGTTCTATATCCTCCTGCTCCCATGGTATTTCCACAGTGCATTTACACAGGGTCATTACGGCTAGTAGATCATCCTGATAAGAAAAGGGAACGATTAAATAATGGGCGTGATTGACCTTATCTGTATATTGAACTACTTGATATTTTCTCCCCAATATAATTTTTTGAATTAAGCTTAATGACTCCTTGGGTAAGTCAGGGGTTAGACAATCAAAATCACAATACAAAAATATAGATGTTTTTAGGATATCACCTTCTACTAACCTTAGCAAACAACTACTAGCTGCAAATTTCTCTCCAATTGTAGCTACCATTTTATCAAGGGTACTTGTATAACTATGGGAATCTCTAAGTATCTTAGTAATAGCATTAAATAAAGACTCTCTTTTCAAAGCCTGACGTAACTCTCTGGTGCGAGTTTTTAATAAATTGTAAGTATCCCTTCCCTGTTCAACTAATGCTCTAAGTTGTTGGGGTTTCCATGGTTTGGTAATATATTTGAATACTCGACCTGAGTTAATTGCATCTACTAAATCTTCCACATCAGTATAAGCAGTAAGAAGAATGCGAATGGTATCAGGAAAACGTTCAACAATTTGACTAAGAAATTCTGTACCCTTCATATCTGGCATTCTTTGGTCAGAAATAATCACTGACATTTCTCCCACCTGATCCAAGATAGTCCAAGCATGACTGACACTGTTAGCTTTATAGACTTCAAAATCACGCCAGAAAGTGCGATACACCAGGTCTAGATTGTCCGGTTCATCATCCACCACCATTAATTTAGGTTTTTGCACATCATTGTCGTAATTAACCATACTACTGGGCTGAAAAAGGTCAAAAGTTTCCGAAAAACTTGATAAACTAGTGTAAAGTTTGGTGTGAGCTTAGTTTAGTCTAATTTAAAATACGATGTTAACCTATCAGTCACCTGAAAAATTTTCCGTTTTGGGGTTACCGGTTCATGTGGTGGAAAATTACCCCCATTGGTTAGTAGAGTCTCTTCAACAGGGTAGAGGAACCCATGTGGTGACTCTCAATGCGGAAATGACTATGCAAGCTAGACGGAACCCAAGTTTATCCACAGTTATTGAAAACGCTGACCTGGTTATCCCAGATGGCGCAGGAGTGGTATTGTATTTACGTTTCATACTCAAACAGCAGGTAAAGCGTTTTCCTGGTATTGAATTAGCAGAAGGTCTACTCCAAGAACTAAGTAAAAAAGCACCATCTACAAAGGTATTTTTTTATGGCGGATCTCCAGGAGTAGCAGCTAAAGCTGCGGAGTTTTGGCAACAACAAGTTCCTAATTTGAATTTTGTCGGTACTCACTCTGGATATCATTCCCCAGAAACTGAAAAAATATTACTGGAGACTTTAACGGAGTTACAACCTCAAGTCATTTTTGTAGGCTTAGGAGTTCCTCGTCAAGAACTATGGATCGCTAAAAACCGTACCCTATGCCCTCAGGCGATATGGATTGGGGTGGGCGGTAGTTTTGATATTTGGTCTGGTGGCAAAACCCGTGCACCCCAATGGTTGGCAAATAATAATTTAGAATGGCTTTATCGTTTATATCAAGAACCTTGGCGCTGGCGTCGAATGCTTTCCTTACCAGAGTTCTTATTTCAAGCTCTAACTTCAAAAAACCATTAAGATGGAAACCGTTGGGAGCATTTCTCCATATAGATGCTCAACTAATCAAGGCTATTTACCATCTTTGAGCCGAATATCAATCACAGAAGCGTTGAAATTGTAGTTAAACCCTTCTAGTTCAAAAGGCATGCCAATTTTTACTTTACTATTACCCAAGACGGGCCCATTATCCGTAACTTGTGCTTTACCCTCTAAGGTCAGTAGAAAATCCGTACTAAAATTATTACTTCTTGGATCTGGTAGTTCCTTAATTGAACCATCTGGTTGGGGTACTAGGAGGGTTCTCTTTAACTCTTGAATGGATTTAATCCCAATTTGTCCGTAGGGTTGGTTACGAATAATTACGTTAGTTTTACCACCTTTGGTAAATCCCTGTTTAAATAGTTGCTGACTGTCTCGGACATTTAAACCCCTTACTATTAGGTCTACTTCTATGGGAACTGTTTTCGTACCTATCTGAGCTACAGAACCGGAAGTCCCAGGGAATATAAAAATGCCAACTATCACTAGCAATATTACTAGTGCTGCACTTAGATCTAGGAAGTTAATTTTACCGAATAGCCGCCCCTTGGCATCTAGAATATTCATTCTACTCCTTCGCACCTGCTTGTATTAATAAATTACTTGTCTTCGTATAATTGTTAGATTTGGCAATCATTAAGGCTGTATACCCACCTTGATTTTTTATGTTTACATTTGCTCCAGCTTGAATTAACATATCCACCGCTTGGGTATATCCTTGTGCAGTAGCATACATTAAGGGTGTGACACCCACTGGGTCTTGTAGGTTGACATTTGCTCCTTTTGTCAGGAGTAGTTGAAAAATTTCTGGATGGTTACCGATTATAGCTTTAACTAGGGCACTTTTGCCATCTTCAGCTATAACATCGATATTAACCCCACTTTCCAATAAAACCTTGACCGTTTCAGTATGTCCTTGGAATGCTGCCAAGGTCAAGGGGAATTCCCCCAAATTCTTTTTGCCACCATCTGCTCCTGCATCAAGTAGAACCCTGACTATTTCTTGGTATCCTTGAAATGCTGCTAAAATTAGGGGGGTGTCTCCCAAATTGTTTCTGATTTCTAGGTTAGCACCCCTATTCACTAGGGTTTGCACTGTCTCTAGGTGGTTTTCGACAACGCTAAAGTGCATAGCTGTTTCACCTTCTTGATCCTGGTGATTAATTTCTGCACCCCGATCTAACAGAACTTGGATAATTTCAGTATGTCCGCCAGCAGCAGCAGCTAGTAGTGCTGTAGTTCCATCACTATTCTCTAGGTTAGGGTTAACACCATATAATAAAGATGTTTTCACTATCTCTAGGTTACCATTATCTGCTCCCATAATTAACAGGCTTTCAGTTTCACCCTTAGTTTGACTGTTTTTTACGAGAATGTTCAATATAACCCTATTATTCTGCCTAATTGCTAGTTTAAATGCATCCTCATTATGTTGGTCTACAATTTTTGGATCTGCTCCAAAATCTAACAGGTTTTGCACGGTCTCAATGTAGCCTTTTTCTACTGCTATCATTAATGCTGTGCTTCCATCTTCATTGACTGCATTTGTATTTGCTCCTTGAGATGTTAGCAATTTTACCACGTCAACTTGATTATGTGCAGCAGCTAACATTAATGCTGTTAAACCATGGAGTTTCCTGGGTAAATCAATATCAGCTCCAAAATCCAATAGGCAACGTACAATCTCCGTGTAGCCAAAATTAGCAGCAAACATTAATGCTGTCGTACCATGGCGATCGCCCGTATCTACTGGAAATCCCGATGCCAGTAATTGACGAACCTGCTGAACATTACCATTTTTCGCAGCCGTAAGTAAATCAATCATCTCATTAACCTCAATTTAAGTAAATACAATTAGTTGTAGTGTTATAATTGATGAATTATTATGGAGAACCCAAGTAAATCACTTTTTGCAGTGTTTGCCGTAATTTATGCTAAGTTTTATAAAGATTTAATACTTTAGGTAAATAAACCATGAGTTTAGAACTTACTCCAGACGTAAAATTCGGTTTGGAATTTTTCCATCCCGCAATCATGTGGATATTGTTAGCGCTGTCATTATATGCAGCTTACTTAGGGTTACAAGTACAGCGTACCAGAAATGCCCAAGGAGAAGAGAAGAAACAACTAATTAAGGGTAAATATAGCGATAAGCACCACAAAATTGGCTCTGTACTCCTAGCGTTGATGGTAGGGGGTTCTATTGGGGGAATGGCGGTTACCTATATTAACAATGGTAAGTTATTTGTTGGCCCCCATCTCCTAGCTGGTTTAGGCATGACCGGTTTAATTGC
Source organism: Cylindrospermopsis sp. CR12 (assembly GCF_001432185.1). Lineage (NCBI taxonomy): Bacteria > Bacillati > Cyanobacteriota > Cyanophyceae > Nostocales > Aphanizomenonaceae > Cylindrospermopsis > Cylindrospermopsis sp. CR12. The sequence goes on from NZ_LMVE01000011.1 coordinate 91,253, forward strand.
TTTTTCTGCTGCATTAGCTCCATTTATGCAAAAAGGAGCTAATTGGGCCCGGGCCACACATATTCTATTGAATTTTGGGATTTTGGGACTTTTTATTTGGCAAGCTGTGTCTGGTGTAGAAATTGTTCTCAAAATTATTGGTCAAGCCTAGAATAGTTATAATACTAGGGAGGGTAAATCCTCTCCCTAGATGTAAATGAGGTAGAACGCCTGGTCAACTCTCACTTTTTCCATGAAAGTCTTCTTGTACCTTACGAGTTAAGCGACGAGATACCTGACGGACAACTTGATTTAACAGGCGATCGCCTGTGGACTGTACGAGGGAACTTGGTAAGCGTCTGATAAACTTGGGGAATTGTAAACAAACAGTTAAATCCAATTGCCATTCCACTCTGGTAATACCTGGTGTATTTTCAATGAGTTGCATATGGGCATTATAGTTAATGTGGTAACCGGGAGATTGGTAGTTGGGGATGGGAATGGAGCGGATTTGACATTGATTTTTTCCGGGGACTAACAATTCCAAACCTATTTTTGGCTCTACTTCATAACCAAAAGCACCAAATCTACCAATTACCAATGTATAACCATTCTCACCCAGGGGATGAACTACCATAGGTTGGGCACAACGTATAAACCATGCTGAATGACAGTTAAAATATTCCATCACCTGTTCACTAGATGCTTGCATTTTCATAAACTCTCGATGATGACTATAGAATTTACTAGGAAATGCTTCATAGTTTTCTGTTAATGCGTCCTCACTAATAAGATGAGATATAGGACTTGACAAAGAAGAATCAAGATCATCTACTCCTAATTCTAAAGACTGAAATTCCCAATTATTTGCTACCATAATTCCGTTCTCTCTATAGTCAAAAGTTTTTGTATATTGCGTATCAATCATGATTTTCAAGCTGAGGTAGCTTGCTCAGACAAAAATTCAATTTTCATAAAGATATGGAAAAAAGCATCTACAAGACAGTTGTGCGTATATAACTATTATGCCATTATGTCATCCTATCCATAGATTCCTTAGAATAAATAACGAAACCAACAAACATATTGTTTCCTAGGATAACCTTAATTATGAAAGCATTTGTAGCAGGTGCAACAGGTCAAACAGGTCAGCGGATAGTAGAAGAGCTAGTGTCCAGAAATATTCCCGTGCGAGCGCTAGTGAGAGACGAGCAAAAAGCTCGAAATCTTCTTCCTTCCCAAGTTGAATTAATTGTGGGGGATATTTTGCAACCTGAAACCCTGGTTGCTGCTTTAGGTGACAGCACAGTAGTTTTATGTGCAACTGGTGCTAGACCGAGTTTTGACCCGACTGGTCCCTATCAGGTAGATTTCCAGGGGACAAAAAACCTAGTCAAAGCAGCTCAAGATAGAAAAATTCAACATTTTGTCCTAGTTTCTTCCCTATGCGTTTCCCAGTTATTCCATCCTCTCAACCTATTCTGGTTAATTTTAGTTTGGAAGAAACAAGCCGAAGAGTTTATTAGAAAAAGCGGAATAACTTATACAATTGTGCGACCTGGAGGATTAAAAAATGATGATAACTCTGATGAAGTTATTATGCAGGGTCATGATACCTTATTTGAAGGTAGCATTTCTAGGAAAAAAGTAGCTCGGGTTTGTGTAGAATCATTGTTTGAAAAAGCCAGGTGGAATCAGATTGTGGAAATAATTGCTAAACCACTCAGTTCCAGTTAATAATTTTGAACTCTTAACTGTAACAATCTGATAAAATTTATAAGGTCTCTTTGAGCTAGGAGCAATGGGAACGACTGGTGTAAGAATCGCGATTGACGCTATGGGGGGGGACTACGCACCCGCCGAAATTGTTGCTGGCGCACTGCGAGCGAAAGAAGAATTGGGCGTTCACATCTTGCTAGTAGGTGATCCCCAACAAATTGAAGCTGTCATACCCCTTAAAAGCAATAGGTTAGGAATAGAAATTGTCCCAGCCCAGGACACAATTGGCATGGACGAAGAACCTTTAAGCGCTGTTCGTAGAAAGCGTGGAGCTTCTGTCAATGTGGCAATGGACTTAGTTAAAAACAATCAAGCTGATGCTATATTCTCTGCTGGTCATTCCGGAGCAGCAATGGCATCAGCTTTATTACGACTGGGTAGGTTGCCGGGCATTGATCGTCCCGCTATTGGCACAGTATTTCCTACCATAAAAGCAGGTAAGCCAGTATTAATACTTGATGTTGGTGCTAATGTAGACTGTCGCCCCAAATTTTTAGAACAGTTTGCGGTGATGGGTTCGATTTATAGCCAATACGTGCTGGGAATCAGTGAACCAAAAGTGGGATTATTAAATATCGGTGAAGAGGAAAACAAAGGCAATGAAGCTGCTGTGCGTGCTCACGAGTTATTACGGGAAAACACTCAAATTAATTTCAGTGGTAACGCAGAAGGACGTGATGTATTGTCCGGTGAATTTGATGTGATTGTCTGTGATGGATTTGTTGGTAATGTGTTGTTGAAATTTGCGGAGGCGGTAGGGGGTGTAATTTTACAAATACTGCGGGAAGAACTACCCCAAGGTATTAGAGGACAAATTGGCACAGCGATTTTAAAACCTAACCTCAAGCGAGTTAAACAGCGCATGGACCATGCTGAACATGGGGGAGCTTTACTATTAGGAGTCAATGGAATTTGTTTCATTGGCCATGGTAGTTCCCAAGCACCCTCTATTTTTAGCGCCATTCGCATGGCCAAAGAAGCTGTAGATAATCAAGTGCTAGAAAGACTACAGTCCAAATACAAAGTTCTACAGGGTGAACCCCAGTAAGAATTCTAGATGAATTTGAGGTTGTTAAGCCTATCCGCATAGCTTTCTAGAAGCGGTTAGCTCAATTCTAACTGCTTCCTGATGTTTTTGCAGAAAATCTCCACCTCTAGCAAATTCGCTCAACCCAAATGACGGTGGTTTCGTCAGTCAATTAAACTGACCGTGAACAAATGACAACGGAGATTAGGAGTGCAAAATTTATTCCTACAAGGTATAGCAATTACGGGTAGTGGGTCAGCCATAGCAAAAACTACCGTAGATAACCAGTTGCTCACTCAACTGGTAGAAACTTCCGAGGATTGGATTACCACAAGAACAGGTATTTGTCAACGACAGTTGGCACTACCTCCCGAATCATTAACTACCTTAGCTACTGATGCTAGTCAACAAGCAATAACAGCAGCTGGGATTAAACCAGAAGATGTAGATTTAATCCTGTTGGCAACCTCTACTCCAGATGATTTATTTGGCAGTGCTTGTCAAGTACAGGCTGAAATAGGTGCCGTTAAGGCTGTGGCCTTTGATTTAACCGCAGCTTGTTCTGGATTCGTCTTTGGACTGGTGACTGCGGCCCAATACATAAGAACAGGAGTTTACCAAAATGTACTTCTAATAGGTGCAGATGTCCTCTCTCGTTGGGTAGACTGGCAAGATCGTCGCACCTGCATCTTGTTTGGTGATGGAGCAGGAGCAGTGGTATTGCAAGCTAATAAGAGCGATCGCCTATTAGGATTTGCCCTCAAAAGTGATGGTACACAAAACCACTATCTGAATTTGAGTTACCGAGGTAAGACCCAAGAGCTCAAACCAAATATTCATACTCCTATAGGTAGTTATGAACCCATCACAATGAACGGTAAAGAGGTTTATCGTTTTGCTGTGCAAAAAGTTCCAGAAGTGATAGACAAAGCTCTATTTAGTGCTAATTTGACTGTAGAGAGAATAGATTGGTTGATTTTGCACCAAGCCAACCAGCGAATTATTAACGCTGTTGCGCAAAGACTTAACATACCCGATCATAAAGTAATTAGTAACGTTGCTAATTATGGCAATACCTCTGCTGCTTCTATTCCCCTAGCGTTAGACGAAGCAGTGCGCCAGGGAAAAATCCAATCCAATGATATAATCGTTACATCGGGTTTCGGAGCGGGGTTGAGTTGGGGTGCAGCAATTTTCCAATGGGGTAAATAATAACAAGTCTAATGACCAATTATCAGCAACCAAATATCAAATGACTAAAACTGCATGGGTATTTCCCGGACAAGGTTCTCAGTGCTTAAATATGGGAATAGATCTACTAAGTATAGAATCTGCCAAAGCCAAATTCGACCAGGCCAGAAATATTTTGGGGTGGTCCGTAGATGAAATCTGTCAAGGTGACGAAGCTAAATTATCACAAACAGTTTACACTCAACCCTGTTTGTATGTAGTTGAAAGTATTATAGCAGACCTGTTACGAGAAAGAGGGCAAAAACCAGACTTAGTTGCTGGTCATAGTTTGGGAGAATATATCGCCCTGTATGTAGCTGGTGTATTTGATTGGTCAACCGGATTGCAACTGGTCAAACGACGTGGGGAAATAATGGATAATGCAGCTGGGGGAATGATGGCAGCATTACTTAATTTTGACAGACAGCAATTAGAAGAAGAGATTGCTAAAACACCTGGTGTTGTTTTAGCGAATGATAATAGTCCAGCTCAAGTTGTAATTTCAGGTATACCAACAGCAGTAGAAGCTGTAATGTCACAGGTAAAGGCAAAACGAGCAGTTGCCCTAAAAGTTTCTGGTGCATTTCATTCGCCATTAATGAAGGGTGCATCCGAGGAATTTCAAGCAATATTAAAAGATATAGCTTTTGAGACAGCAATAATTCCCGTATCTTCCAACGTTGACCCAATTCCCAGCACCAACCCACAGGTTTTGAAGGAACGTTTAATTGAACAAATGACAGGTTCAGTAAGGTGGCGAGAAATTTCCTTACAACTACCACAATCTGGGATTGAGAAAGTAATAGAAATAGGACCGGGTAATGTATTAACCGGGTTAATCAAACGTACTGTTCAGGGTATAGAACTGAAAAACATCCAGAATCTTGAACAAATTTCAAGCTCACCCGTAAAAGAAAAGAACCACACGAAAACCGGACATTCTTAAACCACCCTCTGCTTCATTCCAACTGCGACTGGCGCTACGACAAAGTTCTGCACTAAAATTCCAAGCGCCTCCACGCAATACCCGACGATTAATATCACCATTTGTATCCCAAACACTACCATCCCTAGGAGCGCCATGGTAATTATTATGCCAGGGATCAGCACACCATTCCCAAACCAGACCGTGCATATCATACAATCCGAAAGCATTTGCTAAGTTCAGGTTACCAACCTCTGTAATTTGTGGAGTGAAGTTTCTGCCAAAATCCGCTATATAAGATTGACTAACATTACAATTGATTAAGTCTGGAGTAATAGTTTCACCGAAGTAAAAAGCAGTAGTAGTTCCCGCACGACAAGCATATTCCCATTCTGCTTCACTTGGTAACCGATAATTTCTACCAGTGGTTAATGATAAACGTAAACAGAATTCCACTGCTTCGTACCAAGAGACATTTTCTACAGGTAAATTGACCCCCTTAAATTTGCTAGGATTGGGGTTGAGATTTTGGGTAACCTTTGGTAATGTTGCTACTGCTTTCCATTGTGCTTGGGTAATGGGATATTTAGCCATATAAAATGGTTCAACAATTACCTGATGTTGGGGATGTTCATCCCCATTACCTTGAAATTCTGGTGAACCCATTAAAAAACTACCACCGGGAACTAATATCATTTCTAAATAGAGATGTTTATTTAGTTCTTCTGTAAAGAATTTTCCTATTCTTCTTTCATGCTTAACTTTATCATTTTCTTGATGGGATATCATGGTCTGAAACTCGAAGATTTCCAAGGGTGGAACATTCACAGCAAGTTTTTGCTGGGTGGTTGCTACTTCTATAATAGGAGTACCCAAGTTAATTTTTGATTCGTCGGAATTTATATAATTGAAATCACTGGTTAGGGTATGAGAAAAATCATTTTGTAGGTCATATAAAACTTCCATTGCTGACTGATATCTATCCTGGGCAAAATGTTGTAGCAAACGGTTCAAAATATATATTAATTGCTGACTAACTATAACACCTCTACCCTGTAAAAATTCTTGCCATAACCATTTTGCTCTCATAGGGTCATAAAGAGGATCTTTGAGTTGATAACTATTTTGTACGGGTAAACATTGGGTCAATAGACGTATACAAGTTACACCTAAAGCATATAGGTCGCTAGCATGACAGGCAAAACCTGCCATTTGTTCTGTTGGTGCATAGCCTAAAGTGTATATAGCTGTTGCTTGTCTAGCCATGGTAGTTTTAGTGACTTGTTTAGCACCCCCAAAATCAATTAATACAAGTTTATTATCCAAACTACGACGAATAATATTTTCAGGTTTGATATCCCGATGGATAACATTTTTGTGGTGAATAAAATCCAGAACCGGTAATAAATCCAATAACAGTTGACGTATTTGAGCTTCAGTATAAGGTCGTTCTTTCACCTCTTCTAATAGAGTTTTACCAATGATAAATTCCTGAACTAAATATAAACTTGAACCCTGTTCAAAGTAAGCTAGTAAGCGGGGAATTTGAGAATGATTTTCTCCTAGTTCATATAAGCGATAAGCTTCTTCCTTAAAAAATTCTGCTGCTTTAGCACGTTCAACAGTTCCCTGAACCTGAGGAAAAAATTGTTTAATTACACAGGGTGCGTCTAATCTATCCACATCCTCTGCAGCATACGTCTTGCTGAAACCTCCCTCACCCAATAACCGCAAAACGCGGTAGCGGTTTCTGAGGATTTCACCAAATTTATCATGTCCGCAAACGATGCAAAATCTACTGTGGTTGAGGTTGAACGGGTTAGAACAATTGGGATTTTGACAGATTTGCATAGGTCCTAGTAAGAGAGAATTTTGTGCAAATTCCGACCCAATTTTTTATCAGTTTTCAGTTTTCAAGTTTCAGTTTTGAATTAGAATCAATAAATTTATATATGTGGGTGCATAGATTTATAATTGACTTATAACATCATATTATTTTGGGATTAATGGTAATGTTTAGAATAAGCATTAATTGATCATGGTAAAATAGGGACTTAATCTACTAGAGCTGAAAACAAGTTTGATGGGTAAAAATCTGTAATTGAGAAAATGGTAAAATAACTTTACGTTCTGTTGGATTTTATACGATTTCCAATTTTGGTCACCGCTATACTGGATACCAAGGTTCTACCTGGGAATTGATGAAGTGGCCAAACCACTTCATTTTTATTTAAGTAGGGAGGTACAATTATTTGTAGTAGCGTAACCCAACTAATCTATAATCACTATAATCAATCATTAGCTAAGTCATCCCGCCATTTTTGGACGTTTTGAGGTTTTTGTGACTCCATTTGTTGGTTGTCTGTGAACCTTTCCCAGCTCCAGGTTCCCCATTTGAGAGGTTTTTGTCTCTCTAAATGACTAATAAATTCTATAATTGGTTGATCTAGTTCTAGGGGATGTTGTAAGTTAAACTGAATGTTGTTACGATTATTTTTCCCCGGTTTAGGAAAAAGTCTACCGTGTTGATTTGACATATAGTTAATGGCATTAATCACGATTTTACTCAACCAAAGAAGGAATTTGCCATATATATGACCAATAATACCTGGACGTTTTTTAGCGATAAAAATTCTTATTCCCGTGGTTTTTCCTGATTCTATTAAACGCAGTGCATAAAGGATGTGACAGTTAAACTGAAAATGTAAAAACCTAATTTCCACCCTGACTATCATTGTGATCCCATACCAGTAACAAAGATGATAGCTGATAGGTGGATTAAGCAAAAATCGGAGAATTTTAATTGGAGAATTGGAATTATAGTTATTACACTGCTGATTGTACCTGAAAATAATTGCATTCTCATTCAGTTCTTGTTTTTGAAAACTAGATTCCCATACTTGTCTATGAATATTGTAAAAATGCTGAGCATCAATAGGATTAACCATCACAATATGAGGATGACAATGGATGAGAAACTTACCACCAAAGGCTATATCTAGTTCTGCAACTTCCAACTCCGGAATAAAAGGTAAAGATTGCTGAGGATTTTCTCCTGTCCATACCCAAATCAAACCATATTTTTCCTCGGTAGGCCAATTTCTAGCTTTAATAGATTTAGTAGCTGTAGTATCTATGCTTTCATCCAAACAGGGAATCTTGGTGCAAAAACCCTCTTGATCATATTGCCAGTGATGTAAAAAACAACGTAGTTCATTACCTTTCACCTTACCCTCCCCAAGATGAGCACCCATGTGTGGACAGTAAGCATCGAAGATAACCACCAGTCCATCTTCTCCACGATAGATTACCAATTCTTTCCCCAAAATAGTGATAGGTTTTACCTCACCAACTAATAATTTATGGGAAGGTAGCACCCAGTACCAACCTTCAATAAAACGCTCTGGTTGGTTAAATATTCTTGGCTTTCTGGTATAGTTAGAATTTATGGGTTTAGGCTTCATTTTCAGAATCTACACTTGTGGTGAACTGGGTAATCTAGCAATATCATTTTCCCAGAACAAAAACAGTTGTTTTCAGTACTATAGCTGTAGCCAACTCTCATTCTTCTCCATTATCCATTAAACAATTATTTGTAGGGGCGATCGCGTAACCGATGGGGGTGTTGGGTTTCATACTTCAACCCACCTACTTATCAAGTATATCTTTACCGTTAATTACAAATAAAAACGGGAGGTAAAATGGCGTTTTGTAAATTGGCACCTGTTAAATTAGCACCTGTTAAATTAGCACATCTAAGATTCGCTCCCTGAAGATTGGCACCAGCTAAATTAGCATCTTTTAAATTAGCACCTGTTAGGTCAGCACTAGTTAAATTAGCTTCCATGAAATTGGCGCGACATAAATAGGAACTTCCTAAATGGGATCTGCTTAAATTGGCTCTGGATAAATTTGTGTTATATAAGTAACTATTTATAATTTCAGCTTCATACAAATTACAGTCTTGTAAATTACTACCAATTAAATTAGCTCCGATTAAGTTGGCAAAACTCAGATTACTGCGTATAAGTTTACTATAAGCGAAATCAACACCGTTTAAATTGGCATAATAAAAGTCAGTTCCAATTAAGTTGGCACTGGTAACTACTGCATCCTGTAGGTTTGAATTTTTTAGATCTGCTCCAATTAGAACTGCTCCATCTAAATTTGCACGCATTAAGTTGGCATTTTGCAAGTTAGCGACACTTAAATTAGCCTTTCTAAGATTTGCCTGAACTAATTTAGCGCTATTTAGATTAGCAGCACTTAAATTGGCATCTTGAAAATCTGCTCTTACCAGCAAAGCATGGCTAAAGTCCACCTGATTTAAATTGACATTTTGGAAATTAGCACCACGAAAATTCTCCCCTCTTAAATTAGAGGTACTTAAATCAACTTGAAGTTCTGGGTTTCGTGCTCTCCAATCTAACCAGGTAACAGCACCTGCTTTGAGTAGGGTAAGATGTGTTTCAATTGCCATTTTAGTTATCCTGTCACTATTCTTTACGATGGCCTTGGGGAGCACGACCGGGAACATTTTCAATAGCTGCTAAAGCTCCAGCAGCACCAGCTAAAATATCTCTTTCTGTTCCCCCTAGATAAAGTCTGCCAAAACTACCCACTGGTAAAACTTCTAGAATATTAATCGCAGCAGCTTTTTCCGCTTCATTAGCAGCTAATGCTGCATAAGCAGCAGGTTCAACTTCTAAAACGTAGAGGGTTTGTCCAGCTAATAACAGTTGTCCACGACGACTACGGTTGATCAGCTGAGTTTGATAAGCATCAATGTTGCGAATAATTTGACTGGAAATGACTCGTGGTTTGAGACAGTCCTCTTTTTTGACTCCCAATAGGTCCAAAACTGCTTGTCCTGCTGCTCTTGTTTCCCCCTGGGATCCCGAGTGTAGTTCCAACATTCCATATAGTCTTTCTACTATTTGCCACCCTGGACGCACGGAAGCAGATTTTAAGGCAACATCAGTAATTTTATTGATTTCAATACCGGGTGAAATTTCAATCCAGATGGAAGTGTCACCCGGTAAAGGTAAAAAACCTTGGGCCACTGTTCCCATATATGCCGCATGTTGCGGTTGTAAGTTGTCTAGAAATACGTAACTGCGTAATTCTATGCCCAAAGTTTTGCACCTCCGTCTGTTCGTGTCAACAGTTTACCAAAATATCTTCTCAGAAAAAACGCGCATTTTGGTACAACTATAACAAAGAAATGTCTGACACTGGTAGGATGGGTTTAGGGGAAGTTTGATGAGTCAGATTGAGAATGACAACTAGGTAAAGTAGAAAAGTAATGAAAACTGCCTGTATGAGTCTTTGTAGCATAATACTCCCCCCACTTAATAAATAGCATTTTTAATCTGATTAATTGAACCACTAATCTGAATACAGCCTTGGGATTTACCCGATGATATGTTATGATATTCGGGTCTGTTATAACCCAGACCGGAAGTGCCATTAAAAGTTCCTCTTGAAATATGAGATATGGCCATTAATCCAGTCCATTCTCTCGAACCTCGAATAAAATAAAGGGTAAATAGCTACAAATAACCTCATGATTCCTATCGTTATTGAACAATCGGGTCGAGGCGAACGCGCCTTTGATATCTATTCACGTTTGCTGCGCGAACGGATCGTTTTTTTAGGGCAACAGGTGGATAGCAGTTTAGCTAATCTAATAGTGGCCCAACTGCTGTTCTTAGACTCTGAAGACCCGGAGAAAGATATTTATATGTATATCAACTCTCCCGGTGGTTCAGTGACAGCAGGAATGGGAATTTTTGATACTATGAAGAACATCCGCCCTAATGTGTGTACTATTTGTACAGGACTGGCTGCCAGTATGGGGGCCTTTCTATTGAGTGCAGGTACTAAAGGTAAACGTATGAGTTTACCTCACTCGCGCATCATGATTCACCAGCCATTAGGCGGTGCTCAGGGACAAGCTACAGATATAGAAATTCAAGCTCGGGAAATTCTATATCACAAACGCAAGCTAAACGAATACTTGGCTGAACATACTGGTCAGCCATTTGACCGAATAGCCGAAGATACGGAGCGAGATTTTTTCATGTCTCCCCAAGAGGCCAGGGAATATGGACTTATTGACCAAGTAATTGACCGACATGCAGCTGGTAGTCGCCCCCTGGCCCTACTATAAACTGTGGATGATTGGGAGTAATCCCCATCATCCAATTCTCCAGAATTTCAACAGCGGAAATTTGGATTCGAGTGCTAGTGATACCTTTAATAGTGCTATTAATAATGCTATGGTGATTACCTCAACTAAAATGTCTAGGAGTATTTTCTGCGAGTGTGCTCTAAATCTACAATAATGAAGATGGAGTTCGCTGTCATTGCTCATTCAGTTGCCAACCTGATTGTCACCAATTTTACAAATAATTGGGTAAATCGGCAGTTTCTCTTGGTTAAAACTCAGATTCATACGTTTACGAGAGTCTAAGGGAACGGGTAAATCGTTGGCAATATGTGTAGACTGTGAGGATATACAGGTAAGAACCAGATAACAAGAAAAATGATGTTTTGACCAAAGGCCAGTTCACTGCATGGAATTTTCAATCGCTACACTCCTTGCCAATTTTACCGATGACAAATTGGTAGCTAGGAAGGTTCTGGAAAAAAAATTGGGTTGTGAAGATGAGGATAGTTTGGAAAAACTTCATATTGCTTTGGAGGTGCTCGAAAAAGTTGGACTTTTAGTTAAGGACCGGGGTAAGTATCGTCGCGTATCAGAGGAGGGGCTGATAGAAGCGAAGCTGCGCTGTTCCAGCAAGGGATTTTGTTTTGCTATCCAGGATCCCGAAGGTGCAGAAGATATTTACATTCGAGAAAGTCATCTTAGTCACGCTTGGAATGGAGACCGCGTATTAGTTCGCATCCTCAAGGAGGGAAGTCGTCGTCGTTCTCCTGAAGGTGAGGTAAAGTTGATTTTAGAGCGATCTAATCACACTTTATTGGCACGGATTAAGCAAGTGGAAGGTGGTTTCCGCGCGGTACCTTTAGATGACCGATTGCTGTTTGAATTGAAATTGGTGAGCAATGGAATTAATTTGCAAGACGCTATCGATCATCTGGCACATGTGGAGGTGATCCGCTATCCCTTGGCACAATATCCCCCCCTGGGTCAGGTTGTACAAATTCTTGGTACGGATGCTGAAGCCGCTGCTGATATAGATTTAGTTACATGCAAACACGACCTATCCAGGAACTTTGCAGAAAATGTATTAGATGCAGCAGCTAGGTTACCGAAAAATCTCCTCAAGGCCAATCTGCGCGAGCGTCTGGATTTAAGGAGTGTATTTACTCTGACTATAGAGGGGGTAGATGGGGATGGAGTGGTGGAAAATGCTTTTAGTCTGGAGAAGCATTCTGTCACCAACTGGCAATTGATGGTTCACATTACAGATTTATCTGTCTATATCCACCCGGATGAAATTTTGGATCGGGAAGCACTGAAACGGGGAAAAACTATTCACCTTGGCAATCTCATCTTGCCCATGCTACCTCATACAGTAGCAGAGTGCTGTTCTTTACTACCCGATAGCGATCGCCTGGCTTTGTCTTTTATCATCAATATTGATATTGAGAAGGGACAGATTACAGAGTGGGAAATTCAACCGAGTGTAGTCAATGTAGATACAAGTATTACCTATGAACAGGCCCAGTCGTTCCTTGCAGGTGAGTCATCAGAGTTAACCCGGGTGATAGAGATGTTAAATGATTTAACATCTTTGGCTCAAATCATCAAGAAAGACCGTTTATCTCGTGGTTGCTTAGAGCTGAATCTACCATTGGGTTACAATCCTTACCATGATGAAGGTAGTATGGGAGCAATTATTCCCGACAGTTCACCACTGGGATCGGTTTTGAGGGAGTTAATCCTCATGGTTAATCAGTTAATGGGTCAACACCTGAGTGCTTTGGATATTCCAGCACTTTGGCGTGTTCAGGGATCTCCCGATTCTCAAGATGTTCAAGAAATGCTAAAACTGGCAGTTAATTTGGGTGTGGAATTAATCATAGACCCCGAGTTGGAAATTCAATCTGTGGATTATCAACATTTAACAGGCGTTTTTGCTGAATCCCCATCAGAACAGGTTTTGACTTACTTACTACAGGATACTCTAAAACCTGCCGTTTATAGTACTGTTAAAGCACCTCACTTTGGATTAGCACTGCCAGCATATATACACTTTAGCTCTCCTTTACGTCGGTATCCAGATTTAGTTATGCAAAGAGTGTATCATGCTGTTCTTGAGTATGGGCGCGATCGCCGTAATAGTCGTGTCAAGGAGCGGGTTAATCTACGTCATTCTTCTTCTCATCAAGAAATTAACTGGAATGTTTTACCTCCGGAAGTACAACAAGAGCTACAAACAGAATTAAACAGGATTCTGGTCCAGATTAATGAGAGAGAGAAACAAGTTTATGATGCTGAAACTGATCTAGCTGGATTACAAAAAGCACAGGTGATGAAACAGCAGATTAACCAAATCTTTCCTGGTGTGATTACTGGGGTTCAATCCTACGGTTTTTTTGTGGAGATAGAAGTTCCCCCAACCGAGGAAGTTGGTTCTCATTTAGCCACCCCTTTACGAGTAGAGGGATTAGTTCACGTTAGTTCTCTCAAGGATGATTGGTATGAATACCGCGCTCGACAACAAGCCCTATTTGGTAGAAAAAATCGCGCTTCCTATCGCTTAGGAGATCAGGTATTTGTACAGGTCAAAAGTGTAGACTACTATCGTCAACAAATTGATTTAGTTACCACTGGAGCAGATGGTAAAATTAATGGTTCGGAAACAACCAATGATGACAGATCAAATATCTACCTACCTGATCAAACCCCACCCTTTGATATAGATTAACCACTTGTGGATTACAGTTAAAAGGCTAGGGGTTTAAGACACATCTTTGTCCTAATGCCTTTTGACATTTATTAACCCCATGTTACCTACTAACTTTTTTGAGAAACTTCGTGTCTAATCACATTGATAAAAGTAACAATGACAGAAATCATAGCAAACCTCTAATAATAGGAGTATCTGGAGCATCTGGTTTGATTTATGCTGTGCGCGCCCTTAAGTTTCTACTAGAATCCGATTATAGTATAGAACTGGTTGCCTCTAAATCTACTTATACAGTTTGGCAAGCAGAGCAAAACATCCGTATGCCTCCGGAAGCGATCGCTCAGGAGCAATTCTGGCGATCGCAAGCTGGTGTCACCTCCATGGGTAAATTACGTTGTCATCCCTGGAGCGATGTAGGTGCTGGTATTGCTAGTGGTTCTTTTAGAAGCTTAGGGATGATTATTATTCCTTGTAGCATGAGTACAGTAGCGAAACTAGCGGTAGGTTTAAGTTCCGATTTGCTAGAAAGAGCAGCAGATGTACAAGTTAAGGAAGGGCGCAAACTGGTAATTGTGCCCAGAGAAACACCCTTTAGCTTGATTCACCTGCGGAATTTAACTACCCTAGCTGAAACAGGGGTTAGGGTTGTCCCCGCCATCCCTGCTTGGTATCATAATCCTAAGAGCATAGACGATTTAGTAGATTTTGTGGTTGCTCGTGCTTTGGATCAATTGGACATTGATTGTATACCCATTAAGCGCTGGCAAGGTCATATTTAAATTAGAGCTAATTAAACAAGAACGAACAAGTAAAGTTGACAAGGGAGAAAATGAGCTAGATAATAGTAGATAAATTTGAAGTTCAGGTATTTCAAATATTTACAGTTAGAGGACAACCGCACAGAGATTATGAGTAACACCCCTGTAAACGAATCAAAACCTAGTTATGTGAAGCTGGCAATGCGAAACATGGTCAGAAAAGGTGGCACCTCCCTCAAACATTTCGGACTAACTACCATGGGATTGTTAGCTGTTCTGGTTGGTCTAGCATACCTCACTCGCTAAATAAAGGAAATTCTGTGTCCTCCCAAACCAAAGTACAGACTCAATTACAAGTTGAGTTATTTATTGAAAATAGTTATGACTTGAACTTGACTAATCAAGTATCAGAAGAAAAATGGTATATGTGGTTTAGCCAGTGGTTGACCCTGCTTGCTGCCGAACTACCACGGGCTTTGAGTTATGAAATCGGATTGCAGTTAACCAATAATGCCCAAATTCAAGAATTGAATGCCCAATATCGTCAGAAAGACCAACCAACAGATGTTTTGGCTTTTGCTGCACTGGAGAATAATTTCCCCTACACCGAGGAAATGCTAGCCAGTCAACCCTTATATTTGGGTGACATTGTCATATCTATAGATACCGCCATTAGTCAAGCTGAGGAGCGGGAACATAGTTTAACTACAGAGTTAGCTTGGTTGAGTGCCCATGGTTTATTGCATCTTTTGGGCTGGGATCATCCTGATGAGAAAAGTTTGATAGAGATGTTAAACAAACAATCAATGCTGCTAAAATCAGTTGGTATTGTTAGTAATATTTAAGTAGAGATTATAACGAACAGGAGTAGGTTCTTTGCCGCTCAAACCAGTTTAAACAAGATTTAAAATCTCCTTCCATCCGACTATTATGGCCATATTGATAGTAATTCTGTCACAAATTGTTTAAAGTTATGACAAATTCAAATTAGTCCCTTAGAATGTGTTCAGTCTCCTCCCACCCATTCTGATTACACTTAATTTTTGAATCTCCAACATCCTATGTTCCCCAAGACTTCAATACCACCAACACCACCAAAGCGCTTACCAAAAATTGTATCTTCGGAAAGGGAATTTTCTTGGCAAATAGCTTCTAACTTGCTTGCCAGCTTTAAATACGCTTGGGCTGGAATCAGCTATGGTTTTCAGACCCAGCGTAACTTTCGGATTCATGTAGCTGCTTGTGCTTTCGTGATTGGTTTGAGTATTTTTCTCCATCTTAAACCAGTAGAAATAGCCATAATTAGTATTACAAGTGGTTTAGTTTTAACCTTGGAGTTAGTTAATACAGCCATTGAATCTCTGGTGGATTTAACTGTTAAGCAGACCTATCATGAATTGGCGAAAGTGGCTAAAGACTGTGCTGCTGGTGCTGTGCTTATCTCAGCCATGGTATCACTAATAGTGGCAGTCACACTATTGCTTCCTCCTTTAATACGTTTAATCACAACTATATTCTTATCAGAATGGTAGTTAGTATTTGTAATTAGTTCTTTTAATTAACACTTGTGGGTGCGAATTGTGATTATAGTCATTGATAATTACGATAGTTTTACATACAACTTGGTGCAGTATTTGGGGGAGCTGGCAGTGGAGTTTCCTGCTGCTGCGGATTTAAAAGTTTTTCGTAACGATAAAATTACAGTGGAGGGAATTAGAGAATTAAAACCCCATGGACTAGTGATTTCTCCTGGTCCTGGTCGTCCTGAAGACGCGGGGATTTCCCTGGATGTAATTGAAAAGTTAGGTTCCAGCTTGCCAATTTTGGGTGTTTGTTTAGGTCATCAAAGCATTGGCAAAGTATTTGGGGGTAAAGTTGTTGCAGCAACAGAATTGATGCATGGTAAAACATCTCCAGTGCTTCACAACAGTGTGGGAGTATTCCAAGGATTAGAAAATCCTATTACCGCTACAAGATATCATAGTTTAGTCATTGAGCGTGAAACCTGTCCAGATGTATTAGAAATTACTGCTTGGGTAGAAGATGGAACAATCATGGGAGTGCGACACAGGAATTATCCTCACATCCAAGGTGTGCAATTTCATCCAGAGAGTGTGTTAACTATAGCTGGTAAGCAGTTACTGTCTAATTTTCTCCGGGAGTTAGAGACCTGACGCTGTCAATGGAAAGTGGCGATCAAGCGATCGCCCTGGGAATGTATTAACCTATGCAGTGTACCATTCTGGAGTCAACCTATCGACTTCAGAAACAGGAGTTTCACTAGCTATAGTACCATTCATGTTCCAGATTTTATCTGCACCGGTTTGTTGGTCTCTCCAGTAAATATCGGTTTTACCATCCCCATTAAAATCACCAAGAGAAGCTGTTAGACCAGGGGGATTGCTGGGTAAAAAGGCCTCAGACTGAATACTAGTACCATTCATTAACCAAGCGGTGTTTTCTCCGGTAGAACTATTATGCCAGAAAATGTCCGTTCTACCATCACCATTAAAATCACCGATATTAGCAGTCCAACCCTGACCTAAGGTGTTGACAACTCCTTCAGTGATAAAAACACCATTCATGGTCCAAATTTTGTTTTCACCAGTGGTGTTATTACGCCACAAAATATCTGTTTTTAAATCACCATTGAAGTCTCCCAGAGTGCTAGTCCAGGCGCCATCCTGAGCTTGTAAATCATAGTTAGTGACTTCAGTACCATTCATAAACCAAGCACTATTGGCACCAGTTAAACTATCACGCCAAAAAATATCACTTTTACCATTACCGTCAAAATCAACTATGGTAGCTGTTAGGGCCACATCCTTTGTTTCCAACATAGTAGCATTTACAACCTTAGTACCATTCATTTCCCAAATTGCATTTTGACCAGTAGTGGTATTGCGCCAGAAAATGTCGGTTTTACGGTCACCATTAAAATCGCCAATTTCCGCTTTCCAACCTGGATCTACCCTATCCAACATTAAGAAACTGGCAACTTTTGTACCATCCATCAACACCACTAGGTTTTCACCCGTGGTCTCATTACGCAACAAGAAGTCTGTTTTATTATCGCTGTTAAAATCAGCAGTTTTATAACTCCAAGTTCTTAGATCGTACTGACCTAAAGAAGCTTGTTCTATGATTCTTGTACCATCCATTAGACGAACAAAAATTTCACCTGTTTGTACATTCACCCACATTTTATCTGTTTTACCGTCACCATTGAAATCGGGAACAATAGCGGCGCTGGTTAAATAGGGATTGGGATTAGGATTAGCGCTAATAGGTATTTTTGGCAATTCACCCAATGGTGGTGTGGTAGGTAATATGGGTTGCTCTGCTAGGGGTTCAGGAGAAACATTAATAGGGAAGGAAGTATTGAGATCTGTCGTCAAATCTCCTGATTTGCTAATAGAAAATACTCCCAGTCCGGAGGATTCTGAATAGTTGTTGTTATTACTGGTCATGCTGGTTTTTTTATGAGTAATTAATATCAAGTTTTAATGGATCAAAAATGAAGATTCTGTAAATTACAAACATTTGTGAAAACAAATTCATTTAATTGTGATTGTTTCTGTATATCTTTGATTAGTTGACACTAAGTGGGTGGGTGGAATTAAATATAAGATAGACGTAGGTTGGGTTGAAGTATGAAACCCAACGCTACGCTATCATCAAACCATATTTTATTACCATCTTGTATTATACTCGTTATATTACTGACAAGAATCCTACCAACTTAAAATTCATATGGGCGTGAGTAAGATGAATACAATCTGCTGTCTAAATCCGCACTGCTTAAATTACAATCCAGACAATTGTAAATACTGCCAAAAATGTGGTAGCAAATTAATCCTGCGAGAAAGATTCATTCCCAGAAAAATTCTGGGACAGGGAGGGTTTGGACGCACATTTTTAGCAACAGATACGGGAAAACCCTCCCAACCTTTATGTGTCATTAAACAATTTTTACCCCAAGCTCAAGGAACAGACACTATTGACAAAGCATCCCGTCTATTTAATCAAGAAGCAAGACAGTTAGAGGAGTTGGGCCAACATCCCCAAATCCCAGAACTGTTCGATTATTTTACCCACCCTGAGGATAATCGTCAGTATTTAGTTCAAGAGTATATAGAAGGTGATACTTTGGAGGTAGAACTCCAGAAAAAAGGAGTGTTCTCCACCACCCAGATAAGGGAACTATTAATAGAGTTGTTAAATATTCTAGCATTTGTCCATGAAAAGCAGGTTATTCATCGTGACATTAAGCCAGAAAATATAATTCGTCGTGCTATGGACAGTAAACTTTTCTTAGTAGATTTTGGTGCAGCTAAAGTGGTGGATGGACAAGCTGAAATGAAGGAGGGTACAGTTATTGGTTCCATGGAATATTGCGCTCCGGAACAAATTAGAGGTCAAGCCACATTTAGTAGTGATATATATAGTCTGGGTGTAACTTGTATGTACTTGGTTACTAATGTTGACCCTACTAGCTTTTATGATACCACAACAGAAAAATTTTTATGGCGTAACCATCTAGGTACTAATTCTGTCACTGACCAACTGGGAAGAATTTTGGATAAAATGACAGCATCTGTCCGTGAACGTTACCAGTCAGTTGGTGAAGTGATAAAAGAATTAAATTTTGCTGAGTCGAATCAGTCCGAAACTAAATCAGATGTTAACCCGGTCAATTATTGGCAAACATTAGTTTCCCGTGCTGTAGAGAAAGGGAAACAAAGTGTACAACAATGGTTTAGTATTAATGATAGTCAAGTGGCAGAAATTTTGGCCACAGTTACTAGTCAATTACCCACTACAGAAGCTTTATTACTTGGGAAACCACAAACTGGTAAAAGTTCAATTGTTAGGGGTTTTACAGGTGTGTCTCCAGAGATTATTGGTCAGGGTTTTCGTCCCCACACTCAAAATACAGAAAGATATATCTATCCTAATAATGATTTACCATTAATTATTTTTACAGACACAGTAGGTTTGGGCGATACTGACAAAGATACAGAGGTTATTATTCAAGAGATAATTAAGGATTTAAATACTGGAACCAAGCGAGCAAGAGTTTTCATACTAACTGTAAAAATCAACGACTTTGCCACCGATACCCTACGAAATATTGCCCAAAAATTACGTCAGCAGTATACACATATTCCCTGTTTATTGGCGGTAACATGTTTACATGAAATCTATCCACCGGATATGAAAAATCACCCTGATTATCCACCAAATTTTGCAGAAATTAATCGAGCATTTGATGAAATTAAAGCTAACTTTTCCGGGTTATATGACCGAGCAACTCTGGTAGATTTTACCTTAGAGGAAGATGGTTATAGTCCAGTTTTTTATGGACTAGAAGCATTCCGAGATAGTTTAACCAGTCTTTTACCAGAAGCAGAAGCTAAGACAATTTATCAGTTGTTAGATGAACAAGCGGGAGATAAATTAGGCAATATTTATCGTGATACCGCTAGAAGATATATTTTACCTTTTTCCATTATGGCCACTACTTTAGCAGCAGTACCTTTACCCTTCACTACTATGCCAGTTTTAACAGCTTTACAAGTTTCCATGGTTGGACTTTTGGGCAAATTATATGGTCAAACTTTGACCCCTTCCCAAGCAGGTGGAATTGTTAGTACAATTGCGGGTGGTTTTTTGGCTCAAGCTATAGGAAGAGAATTAATTAAATTTATCCCCGGTTTTGGCACTGTAATTGCAGCATCTTGGGCGGGTGCTTATACCTGGTCTTTGGGTGAAGCTGCTTGTGTTTATTTTGGAGATTTAATGGGTGGTAAAAAACCCGATCTACAAACAATTCAAAATGTCATGGAACAGAGTTTTCAATCTAAACAGAATACACAAAAGGAGGAATGAGATACTATAATAGTTTGGGTGGCTATCCATTCCCAGATTCTCTTAGAGCTTGTAGAAGTAGGTCTGTTAAATTTAATTTTTTCCCCCATTCTCCAAGATAGTCAAAGTCGAGAAGTTCCTTTTGGAGTTTTAACACACCTAAAATATCTCGCCACTGTTTTTGAGATTCGCTGTTATCCATCCGAAACCAGAGGAGTTTTTGTAGGATTGTATCTTCCGGTGTACAGATATAGAAAGATTTAGTCCTATCCCCATCCGGAAGGTGTAGCACACGACGAGACATTTGAGAAAGGGAAAATTCATCCTCTTTCATCACAAAAATGTCAGCTTTTTCCGTGGTAGTTAAATGGATGACATTAAATGATAAAGTCTTTCCATTCACAGCTTCTTCCACAGCAGTATAGCTGATATGGAATTGATCTGTCATGGACCTAATTAGTGGCTGAATTTGACTATTTTCAATGTTGGCGATTACATCCAAATCCTGGGTGAGTCTCACCTCCCCCTGGAGAGAACTAGCAACTGATCCTCCCACATAATAAATGATATCCAATGAACTCAAGATAGATGCTAACTCCAGTGCTAACCAAATTGGATCCTCTATCATTAAATCTCTCTCATATTTTAAACCTGATAATAAATCAGCCCACTTATCTCCCAATCGCTTTCTAATATAGTATTCTCTGATTATATCTTGTGAAGCATTGGGAAATTGGCTTTTAATTCCCGCTAATGCTAATATAGAACCGCGTTTTGTTATTCGTTTAAATAGAGATTCTTTTTCACCTGAACTCATGTTTCGCCAAAGTCTAAACTGTACTTGTTCAGCTGCGAACGAAGTATCCATAGACTGGGTTCGGTAGTTCACCGGTTTGCTTACTGTCATACTCAAATAATAGTTACCCGTTAGTACCCACAACAACGGTCAATCCCTAAACTATCCAATAACAGATCGCTAACTGCGTTGGCGATCGCAAATTCCCCATAAAAGCTTTTAGAAAAATCAAAAGACTGCATTTCGGTCACAATAGCAATCACCAAGGAACCCAAATCATTTTCCCCCTCCATACGTTGTCTAACAAAAATCTGGGCTGCGCGCTGGGCAATTTTCTGATTAACCACTTCCGGGAGGAATTCCGTATCCAACCACTGTAGAAGTCGTTTTTGTAACCATTCCCCCTCGATTTGGGGATTTTCTGCAGGTGGTAAAGTAATAGGAGAAATAGGTTGGTTCATTTGAATTCTGGTGTTTTTAAAAAACGATGAAACGTGATACTGATGATACTTATGATGTTAATATTATTATTCAAGGTTATGCTCAAGGATATTTTCTCATGGCCGATGAGTATAATCAACTTAGATGGTACAGAAGTAAGGAACACACCCTAATTCCCCTAGATGAAAGATTCCGCTATCCTAGGTCCTTACAAAGGGCTCTCAATCAACAGAGATTCACAGTCAAGATCAACCGGGATTTTATGGGAGTAGTTAGGGGGTGTGCCAATCGGGAAACTACCTGGATTTCCCCCCAACTGCAACAAATCTACTGGTTATTGTATCAAGCTGGTTATGCTTACAGTTTTGAAACCTGGCAAGGTGATCAATTAGCAGGGGGGATTCTAGGAATTGTCATCGGTGGTGCTTTTATTGGTGAGTCCATGTTTTATCACATCCCCGAAGGATCCAAAGTAGCCATGGTTAAACTGGTAGAAAGACTGCGGGAGAGGAAATTTCTTGTGTTTGACGCACAAATAATGAATCCTCACCTGGCCAGATTTGGTGCTTATTCCATTCAGGTTGAGGAATATAACACCTTACTGGGTTTAGCCATTGCAGCATCCTGCGATTTTCCGTAGATAGGGAGATTACTCCAACCCCTATTTAATATTCGCCCGTGCGTCCTTGACCGCAGCAACAAACAACAAGACGGTCACAGGAATACTAATAGCCAAAATAATAGCAGTGGTTTGGAAACCAAAATTAGGTTGCCCATAACTAAGTTCAAATACCGAACCAACAGCAGCGATCGCTGTTACACAGGAACCACCTAAAAACAGACCACTTTTGGGAGTTAAATACACAGCTAGATCACCTCGACTAATGGTTTAACAGCTTGATGAGAGAAACCATTTTTAGACAGTTCCTCCGTCAAACTGAGAGAATTTTCCACACGATCAACAAATACCACACCATTGAGGTGATCCATCTCGTGTAAAATACATCTTGCCAACAAATTATCAGCTTTTAGGGTCTGAGGACGGCCATATTCATCTTTATAGGCAATTTCTACAATTTTTGGGCGTTTGACCTCCAAAAAAACTTTGGGGATGCTTAAACACCCTTCTTGAGCAACACAAAGCTCACTACTAACTTGTTTAATTACAGGATTAATCAATACCAATGGGGGTATTTCCGGCTTATCAGGGTTACAGTCAATAACAACTAACTGTTTATTAACTCCCACCTGAGGTGCGGCCAAACCAATACCATCTTCGCTGTACATAGTTTGGAGCATATCTCGGATCAGTTGACGAAGTTCATCATCTATTTTAGTGATCCGTTTAGCAGGTTGACGGAGAACCCGGTCACCTAAGTAATGAAGTTTCAGGGGAGGTTTTGTTAACTTTTTCTTTTCGACAGTGATACCAGAGGACATAGTTAGATTAACGATTAGATGAACGACTAATGACTAATAAGTGCCTAATTAATTCTATCCTGATTTTCAGGGGAATTTTTCATCAAAGAAGTGAACTCTAGGCTCTAAAGTATGGCAAAATATCCTGGTCACCAATTTTGGATCTCCAAATGAAGTCTCAAATATCCCTATATGAGCAAGATTTTGCCCTATGGTCGGAAAGGATGGCCGACCTAATTGCTGCCAAACGTTTTGAAGATCTAGATATAGATAATCTGGTAGAGGAAATTAGAGACTTGTCTAAACGAGAGAGAGATAGATTATTGAGTAGTTTTCGTCTAATTCTCCATCACTTACTTAAATGGGACCACCAACCTGAAAAACGCTCTCGAAGTTGGCAAATTACCATTGAAAGGGAGAGAAAGAATCTTGATTTATATTTGGAGGATAGTCCTAGCCTAAAACGCTATTTTTGTCAAGAGTGGGTAAACAAAATGTATCCTACTGCCCGATTAGACGCAATGAAAGAGGCTGAAATAGATATGCCACAAGACTGTCCTTATTCCCTTCAAGACGTAGTTGAAAGAATACTGTAATAGAATTTACCCCCCGAATACTCCTGGTTTTGGGATATAATTCCTCCTGTTAACCTAGACCCAGCGAAATGCTAGGATTGGAACAGGAATTGCTTAGAATTTCCCAGGGACATCTGAACTTAATTGAGAACTGTCCCAGGAATTTCCAGCATACATGTTTAGTGCGATCGCATCGCCTCGTAGGTTAGCTTTAAACAACAAGTTAAAGTTAATTAACAACTATAATAAACCTCGATGGCGAATAAAAATCAAAACCGCCGCCCAAGATCCCAACGCCACCTTCACTGCAACAATAATATTTAATATGGGTAGGATCCCACCACTAAATAATTTCCCCAGTTCTCCATGAGGTAACTCAAATCCTGATAAAGTAACCACCGATAACACGATAAAAATCAAAACTGAAATCTTCTCCCATATAGCTGCATGATACCGCTGATAAATATCCTGCATCCATTGATAAGATGAAGTAATTGCTACCAAACCTATTGCTGTTCCACCCGCAACACCTGCAGCAAATCCCCCCCCAGGACTCAGATGTCCTCTAATTGCTAATTCTATACCCACTAACGCTGCAATAGTTGCTCCCAAACGAGCTAGGGTGATAGATGCTCTATCTTTGAACTGATAAATAGTACAAGATGGATTTTCACTGGCTAGTAAAAAATTACATCCTAAAATGGCAATTGTAAATACAATAACTTCAAAAATGGTATCGTAAAGGCGATTCCTAAAAATAATTCCCGACACTGCATTCACAACCCCGCTTTCAGCAACTACTTTTTCCGTGATAGAAATACCCGCTGGAACTATATTGGACATCTTACCGGGTGACAAGGG